>CBAAAS010000017.1:10477-14332 GCA_964658855.1 uncultured Mycobacterium sp. | reverse complement strand
GAATCGCATCTGATGTCCGAACAGGCTGCGGGTACCGGTGCCGGTGCGGTCGGCCTTCGGTGTGCCCTGCTCGAGTACCAGCCGCAGGAGGTCCTCGTACGGCGTGGGGATCGGCACGCGATCAGACTAGCGGCGATCGCAAGCGCGGCGCAGCCGGGCGCGGCGGGTCGACGCCAAAAAATCGGCTCGGGACACGGGGAGTAGAACGGATGGCATGCCGACAATCACCGACACCGTCACCACTGCCGATGGCTCCGCCCCGGTCCGCCTGTTCACCCCCGAAGGACAGGGCCCCTGGCCAGGCATCGTCATGATTCCCGACGCCGGCGGCGTCCGACAGACCTTCTTCGACATGGCCGCCAGGCTGGCCGACCTCGGATATGCGGTGCTGCTGCCGGACGTCTACTACCGCCAGGGTGACTGGGCGCCGTTTGACATGAAGACTGCGTTCTCCGACGACAACGAGCGCAAGCGCCTGTATTCGTTCATCGGCAGCATCACCCCCGACGGTTGGGCCTCCGATGCGAACGCGTACTTCGACTACCTGGAGGCCCGACCTGAGGTCAGCGGCAGCACGTTCGGCATCACCGGATACTGCATGGGCGGCCGCGCCGCGTTGACCGTTGCCGGCCTTGTTCCGGACCGGGTGGCCGCCGCGACGTCATTCCACGGCGGCGGGCTGGTCACCGATGGCAGCGACAGCCCGCATCTGCGGGCCGACCAGATCCAGGCGGTCGTCTATGTGGGCGGCGCCGAGAACGACGCGTCGTTCACCGCCGACCACGCCGAACAGCTCGAGAAGGCCCTGACCGCGGCCGGTGTCGAGCACACGATCGAAACGTATGCCGCCGGGCACGGTTATGCCGTGCCGGACAACCAGTCGTATGACGCCGATGCCGCCGAGCGGCACTGGACGGCGATGCGGGAGATCTTCGGGGCGAACCTCTAGCCACCGGCATGCACGTCGACGCGATGACGGTCCCGCAGCCGCTCGGCCAGGTCGGTGACCTGGCCGCACGAACGCAGGCCGCGGGCTTCTCCGGTCTGCTGTTCACCGAGACGGGCCGCACGGCGTATCTGAATGCCGCGGTGGCCTCGCAAGCTGCACCCGGCCTCGAGTTGTCAACCGGTGTCGCGGTGGCCTTTCCGCGTAGTCCATTCGTGACCGCGGCCGCGGCGTGGGAACTGCAGGAGGCATCAGGCGGTAACTTTCGCCTCGGCCTGGGCACCCAGGTACGCACCCACGTCGTTCGGCGATACGGCGTTGATTTCGAGCGGCCGGGCCCACGACTGCGCGACTATCTGCTGTCGGTGAAGGCGTGTTTTTCAGCGTTCCGGTCCGGAAAGCTCGATCACCACGGCGAGTTCTACGACCTGGACTTCATCACCCCGCAATGGAGTGCGGGGCCGATCGACGCGCCCGACCCCAAAGTCGACATCGCGGCGGTGAATCCGTGGATGCTGCGGATGGCCGGCGAAGTGGCCGACGGAGTGCACGTCCACCCGATCGGCGAACCCGGTTACATCGCCCGCCACGTGGTGCCGAAAGTGGCTGAGGGAGCCAAGAGGTCGGGACGTTCACCCTCAGACGTCGCGATCATCGTCCCGGTCATGACAATCGTCGGCGATACCGACGAAGAGCGCGACAAGCAGCGCGAAGGGGTGCGCGCCAGCATGGCGTTCTACGGGAGCACGCCCAACTATGCGTTCATCTGGGACGAGGCCGGGTTCGAGGGCACGACCGCACGGATCCGCGAGAGGCAGAAGGCCGGCGACCTCACCGGGATGGCCGCCCAAGTCAGCGACGACCACGTGGCCGCCTTCGCCACCGAATCGACATGGGATACGTTGGCCGACAATCTGATCGAGAAGTACGCCGGGACGGCCACCCGCCTGGTCTTGTACAACGCCGTCGGCGATCCGGACCGCTTCGAGCGGTACGGCGAGGTTGCCCGTCGGATCAGCGCCCGATCATCCGCTGCATGAAGTCGGGGTAGCGCGCGCCCTTCACCTCGATAGCCGCTGAGGCAGAATCGATTTCGCTGAGATCTTCGCTGGTCAGCTCGACGTCGGCTGCCGCCAGGTTTTCTTCCAGCCGCTCCAAACGCCGGGTGCCGGGGATGGGGGCGATCCAGGGGCGCTGGGCGAGCAACCAGGCCAGCGCGATCTGAGCGGCCGATGCGCCCTTACGATCTGCGATCGTCCGGAGCAGGTCGACGACGGCCCGGTTGGCATCGCGGACGTCCGCGGCGAACCTAGGGATGCTGTTGCGAATGTCGGAGCTGTCGAATTGAGTGCTCTCGCTGATGCTTCCGGTGAGAAAGCCCTTACCCAGCGGGCTGTAGGGCACGAAGCCGATGCCGAGTTCGGACAGCGTGGACAGCACGCCGGTCTCCGGCGACTCGGGTTCGCGCCACCACAGCGAATATTCGCTTTGCACGGCGGTGACGGGTTGTACGGCGTGCGCCTGGCGAATGGTCTGCGCCGATGCCTCCGACATTCCGAAGTGTTTCACCTTGCCGCTGTCGATCAGTTCTTTGACCGTGCCGGCAACGTCTTCGATGGGGATCTCGGGATCGACGCGATGTTGGTAGAGCAGGTCAATGGTCTCCACACCCAGTCGGCGCAGCGAATTGTCAGTGACCTCTCTGATGTGCTCGGGCCGACTGTCCAACCCCGCGACGTTGCCGTCGGCGCCGAACTTGAAACCGAATTTGGTTGCAATCACCACCTGACCCGCGAACGGCGCGAGTGCCTCGCCGACCAGTTCCTCGTTGTCTCCGTAGGCTTCCGCGGTGTCGAAGAACGTGACGCCGCGTTCGACCGCGCCACGGATCACCGCAATCATGTCGGCTCTGGGTCCGGACGGGCCGAAGCCTCGACTCATTCCCATGCAGCCCAAGCCAATTGCCGAGACCTCTAGACTGCCGCCCAGTACGCGCTTGTCCATCTTTTACTCCCCTTACGACGCAGGCAGATCCACCAGGCCGGCTAACCGGGCACGGTGACGGTAGGTGGTGCCGAATGCCAACTGATCGCTCTTTGCCCGCTTCAGATACAGATGCGCCGGATATTCCCACGTCATGCCGAGACCGCCGTGCAACTGAACGCACTCCTCGGCCGCGTGTACGGCGGTGCCGCTGCAGTAAGCCTGCGCAACGGCCGCCGCAATCGTCGCGTCGGCGTCTTCTCGGGCGCAGGTGTCGGCGGCGTATCGGGCCGCCGCGGCAGCGGAGTTGAGCTCAACCCACAGATCCGCGAGCCGATGCTTGATGGCCTGGTATGAGCCGATCGCCCGGCCGAACTGCTTGCGCTGCTTGGCGTACGCCACCGTGGTCTCGAAACACCACTGCGCAATGCCCAGTTGCTCAGAGGCGAGCAGCGCAGCGCCGGTCTCCAGAGCCGCCGCCACCGCGGCATCGGCGGGCGCGGAACCCAAGCGCGACGATGCCACACCGGAGAAGTCAATGTTCGCAAGGGGTCTCGTCATGTCCAGGCTCAGTACCGGTGACACGTTCACCCCCGCTGCATCGCGGGCGACGGTGTGCAACTCCAGCCCGTCGGGTCCGGCGACCGGAACCAACAGCACGTCGGCCTCCGCCACCCCGGCCACGCTGGTGATCCGGCCAGACACGCCCTTGCCGTCGGCATGGACACCGGTGATCACGTCACCGGGCGCAGTGGACAGCGGCACCGCCAAGGCAGCGGTCAGCGAACCCGTCGCCAAGTCTCGAACGCTAACGGTGTCGCCCACCCTCAGCAGCGCGACCGTGGCTACCACCGCGCTGAACAGGTAGGGCACCGGCGCGACGGCGCGACCGATCTCCTCCATCACCACGGCTGCTTCGCGGGCGG
>CBAAAS010000017.1:0-10467 GCA_964658855.1 uncultured Mycobacterium sp. | reverse complement strand
GGTTGCGCCCGCACCGCCGAGCTCCTCGGGTACCAGGAGTCCAGCCATGCCCAGCTCGGCGGCCAGGGCCCGCCAGACGCCGGAAAAGTCTTGCGGTGCAGCGTCGTACACCGAATTAATTGCTTCCGGTGGGCACCGGTCGGCGAACAGCCGCCGCACGCTGTCGCGTAGTGCGTCCTCGGTGTCGGAGTACAGCAGATCGCTCATCGCGCTCACTTGTCCAAATCCTTGTATGCGACGTCCTTGTCGACCCGGTGCTCCGGCGGGAGACCGAGAATTCGCTCGGCGATGGTGTTGCGCAATATCTCCGATGTGCCGCCCTCGATCGAGTTGCCTTTGGCTCGCAGGTAGCGGTATCCGGGATCGCGACCGATGAAATCGACCGAGTCCGGTTGCCGCATCGTCCAGTCGTCGTACTGCAGGCCCTCCTCCGGGTGCAGTTCGATCTCGAACCCCGAAACCGCTTGCGCCAGGCGGGCAAACGCAACCTTCATCCCGGCCCCTTCGGGCCCCGGCTGTCCGACCGCCATGCTCTGGCGCAGCCGCAGACCGGTCAGACGAACGACTTCGGCCTCCACCCACAGCTTCATCAGCTCGTCATGCATCGCGGCATTGCGCAACGCGGGTTGCGTCCGCCACGCCTCGGTGACCTTGCCGATGATCCCGCTTTCGCGAGTGCCGCCGGCCATCGAGCCGATGGCAACCCGCTCGTTGTTCAGTGTGGTGGTGGCGACCTTCCAGCCGCCGCCCTCGGCGCCCAGCCGGTTGGCGTCGGGCACTCGTACGTCAGTCAGGAACACCTCGTTGAATTCGGCTTCGCCGGTGATCTGCCGCAGCGGCCGCACGTCGACGCCCGGGTCGGTCATGTCGAGGACGAAGTAGGTCAGACCCTGGTGTTTGGGCACCGTCGGATCAGTCCTCGCGACCAGGATCGCCCGCTGCGCGTTCTGCGCACTCGACGTCCATACCTTCTGCCCGTTGACAATCCAGTTGTCGCCGTCACGGACAGCGCGTGTAGCCACACCGGCCAGGTCGGACCCCGCACCCGGTTCGCTGAACAACTGGCAATAGATGTGTTCGCCAGTGAACAACGGCCGCAGAAACTCTCGCCGCTGCTCCTCGCTGCCGAACGCCGCGATGGTCGGTGCGGCCATGCCCATCCCGATGCCGTTCCGGGCACCGCCACCACCAGGTGGCGCTCCAACCGCGGTCAGCTCGTCCTCGACCTGCGCCTGAAAGCTGCGCGACAGGTCCAGCCCGCCCGAGCCGACCGGGAAGTGCACCCAGGCGAGTCCGGCGTCGAACCGCGCCGCCAGGAATTCGTGCGGGTCGGTGTGCACCGGGTCGTGCTCGTCGAGCAGTGCCCGCACCCGCGACTGCAGGTCTTCGGCGCTCACCGGAAGCCTGCCGGATCGCCGAGCAGTCGACCGCCGTCGAGCACCAGCGTCTCGCCGGTGATCCAGCTCGACTCGTCGGACACCAGGAACGCCACCGCAGCCGCCACATCGGGCGGCTCGCCGATGCGTCCCAGCGCCGTTCCTTCCGCCACCAGCTCTTCATGCTCCTTCCACAGCGCTTCGGCGAGCTTGGTCCGAACCACACCCGGGGCGATCGCGTTCACCCGGACCCGTGGTGAAAGTTCCAGTGCCAGTTGCTTGGTGACGTGGATGAGGGCGGCTTTGGTCGCGTTGTACATGCCCATGTTCGGCGACGTGTGCATGCCGCCGATCGACGCCGTGTTGACCACCACCCCACCGTGCTCCCGCATCCAGGCTTTGGCGGCCAGCGAGGTCCACAGCAGCGGCGCCCACAGATTGACGTCAAAAGTCTTGGTGAAGCGCGCGTGGTCCTGGTCGATCAACGGGCCGTACGCCGGGTTTGTGCCGGCGTTGTTGACCAGGATGTCGATGCTGCCGAATCGTTCGAGGGTCACATCGACGCAATGCCGGGCGGCGTCCTCGTCGACTGCGTGTGCGGCAACGCCGATGGTGTTGCCGCCGACCTCCTCTGCTGCGGCGTCCGCGCTCTCCTGCTTGCGCGAGGTCAGCACGACGTTGGCGCCGCCCAGCGCCAGCCGTTGCGCGATGGCCAGGCCGATCCCTCGCGAGCCCCCGGTGATGATCGCGGTGCGGCCGTCGAAATTCGTTGTGGTCATAGCGCCTCCATCAGGCTGTGCTGGTAGCGACGCATGCCGCGCAGCCATCGGTCATAGTCGGCACCTTTGTGCCGGTACATCTCCAGCACGGCTGGGTGCGGAAGGATCAGGAAGTGTTCGTCGTCGACCGCGGCAAGCACGATCTCCGCGACATCGGCCGGCTCGATCACGTTGCCCGCGGAGGTGACGGCTCGGGTCGCGAGCCGGGCCAGTGGATCTTCGGATTCCCCGGGCGAATACAGCAGTTTGGTGTTGACGCCCATCGGGCACAGACAGCTGACCCGCACGCCCTGGTCGCCGAAGGTGATGTTCAGCCATTCGGCGAAGCCCACTGCGGCGTGCTTGGTCACCGAGTAGGTGGCCGACCCGAGTTGGGTGAGCAGCCCGGCCGCCGAGGCGGTGCTGACGAAGTAGCCCTCGCCGCGTTCGACCCAGCCGGGCACCAGCAGCTGCGCCGCGCGGATGTGCGCCCGCAGGTTCACATCAATGGATTGGTCCCACTCGTGTTCGGTGACCTCCAGACCTGAAACACCGATGATACCCGCATTCGCGAAATACAGGTCGACAGGTCCGAATTCGCTGTCCGCCAACGCGATCAACTGTTTGATATGTTCGGTGTCGGAGACATCGCCACCGGATGCGACAGCGACCCCGGGCCGCTCGGCGTTGATGGCGTCCGCCACCGCCTGCGCGGCATCGCCATCCAAGTCGGCGACAACGATCCGGGCATCCAGTTGCGCCAGCTTCGCTGACAGCGCCGCGCCGATACCGTTGCCGCCGCCGGTGACGATGGCGACCTTGTCGGCAACTTTCACGAGCGCCCCCCTTCTTGGTTGATGTGGGCTTCGTCGTTGATTGGGACTTCTCTGAACAGCAGCCTGATGATCCAGCTCCGGGTGTCCGCCGGGTCGATCACGTCGTCGAGTTCGAACGTGGTGGCCGAGGTGAGCGCCTTGCCGTGCTGATAGGCGGCCTCGACCAGCTTGTCGAACAGATTCTGACGTTCGGCCGGATCGGCGATCGCGGCCAGCTCCTTGCTGAAGCCCAGCCGAACCGCTCCCTCGAGTCCCATGCCGCCGATCTCCCCGGTCGGCCAGGCAACAGTGAATTCCGGAGCGTGAAATGAGCCGCCGGCCATCGCCATCGCGCCCAGCCCGTAGCCCTTGCGCAGGATGACCATGCCGAACGGCACGGTCAGTCGTGCCCCGACGATGAACAGCCTGCTGAATCGCCGAACCGCGGCCTCGACTTCGGCGTCCGGGCCGACCATGAAGCCCGGGGTATCGCAGAGCGAAATGATCGGCAGCCCAGCCGATTCGCAGAGCGTCAGGAAGTCGGCCATCTTGTCGGCTGCCTCGGCGTCGATAGCACCACCGAGGTGATGACTACTGTTGGCCAGCAGGCCGAGAGGGACCCCCTCGACGCGGACCAGCGCAGTGACCACGCCGACCCCATAATCCGCCCGCAACTCCAGAACGGATCCGACGTCGGCGATCGACTCGATCGCGCGGTGTACGTCGTAGGCGCGTAAACGATTCTCCGGCACCACATGCCGCGCCCGCCGCGGGTCAGGCGCCTCCCAGTCATCCTGTCTGCCTTGGAAATACGAGAGGTACTGCTTGGCCAGCGACACGGCGTGCACCTCGTCGCGCGCGGCCAAGCCGACGACACCGTTGCGCCGCTGCACATCGATGGGCCCGATGTCCTCGGGACGGTATCGGCCCAGTCCGCCGCCTTCGATCATCGCCGGACCGCCCATGCCGATGTTCGCGTCGGGGGTTGCGATGATCACGTCGCAGGTGCCGGCCAGTGCGGCGTTACCGGCAAAGCACCGACCGGACACGATCGACACCAGCGGCACTTTGCCGCTGAGCGCACCCAGCGACCGGAACGTCGGGACGTCCAAGCCGGCGACGCTCGCGACGTCGGTGTCGCCGGGCCGGCCACCGCCACCCTCGGCGAACAGCACGACCGGCAGCCGTCGGCGGGCGGCCAGTTCGAAGACCCGATCGGTTTTGGCGTGATTGCGCATCCCCTGCGTACCCGCGAGCACGGTGTAGTCGTACGACAGCACGGTCACCTCGCCGCCCGCGATCCTTGCCAGCCCGGCGATCAGGCCGTCGGCCGGGGTGTTGGCGATCAGGTCTTCTTCCGAGCGCCGGCTGCGCTGGGCTGCAACCGCCAGCGCACCGTATTCCACGAAGCTTCCCGAGTCGACCAGGTCGTCGATGTTCTCCCGCGCGGTGCGCCGATTCTGGTTGTGCCGCTTGGTGATCGCGGCCGGGCGGCCCTCGTCCCGGGTGAGCAGGTGACGGCGCCGGACTTCGTCGAGGTCAGCACGATCCCGGTCGAGATCGAGCACCCGGTCAGCGTAGTCGGCTCCTACGCCGTCGCCGGTGCGGGTGAACACCACCAGCGGGTCACCGGTTCCGATTACCTGACCGGGCGCCACCAGGACCCGGACCGTACGCACCGTGTCGGGCGCGGCCAGCACATGTTGCATCTTCATTGCCTCGAGGACCACCAGCTGCGCGCCCGCGGCGAACTCGGCCCCTTCGGCCGCAACCTCGATCACGGTGCCGGCCAGTTGAGCGCGCAGCACCTCCTCGCCCGGATGCAGCTCCGGCGGAGCAAGCCGGGCCTCGTCACGCAAAGACTGCGAGGCACCGACCAACGCGGATAGGTTCTCGTCGACGAAGCTCGTGCTGACCGGTCCTGCATGAGTAAGGCTGTGCGACAAGATCTCCCGGAGAAATCCGATATTAGTCCGGATGCCTTCGATGCCGAACTCGTCGAGCGCGGTTTGCGCCTTTCTCAGCGCCGCGGAATACGACGATCCACGCACCCGGGTGATCACCTTGGCCAGCAACGAGTCATAGCGTGGGCTGGGCGTCAGGCCCGCGCGGCCGAAGGTGTCCACCCGCACTCCGGGTCCGCTGGGCGGCGAGAACGCCGCGAGGGTGCCTGCCGTTGGCAACACCGACCCGTCGGCGTACATGGTTTCCATGTTGACCCGCGTCTGGATCGCGATCCCGCGCACCGCGGCCAGCACGCCGACCACCTCGTCGCCGTCGGCCGTCACGCCGGCCGGCAACCTCAGCTGATGAAACGGTGCGCCCTGGGCGATGCGCAACTGCACGGCCACCAGATCGACGCCGGTGACCTCTTCGGTCACCGTGTGCTCCACCTGGATCCGCGGGTTTACTTCGAGGAAGACGAACTGTTCACCGGCCACCAGAAACTCGACTGTGGCGACACCGCGGTAGTCGGCTTGCGCGCACAGCCGGGCCGCGGCCCGGTGCAGATCACGGCGCAGCGCCACTGAAATAGCCTGTGCCGGTGCGACTTCGACCAGCTTCTGGTGACGGCGCTGAATGCTGCAGTCGCGGTCGCCCAGCGCGAGTGCGCGACCCGGCGTTGCGACGATCTGCACCTCGATATGACGCGCGTCGCCCAGATGCGCCTCAGCGAACAACGCCGGGTCGCCGAACCCGAGTTCGGCTTCGGCGGCGCACTGCCGATAGGCATCGTCGATCTGCTCGAGGTTGTGAACGATTCGCATGCCACGACCGCCACCGCCGGAAAGCGCCTTGATCACGATCGGGCCGTTCTGGGCGGTCGCGAAGGCGCGAATTTCTTCGACGCTGCTGGGCCCCTCGGTGGCAGGCAGCACCGGGACGCCGGCCGCCGTCGCCGCCCCTCGGGCCGATGCCTTGTTGCCGAACAGGTCGAGCGCGGCGGCGTCCGGTCCGACGAAGGTGAACCCCGCGCTCGCACACGCGCGGGCAAACTCGGGCTGTTCGCTGAGGAACCCGTAGCCGGGATGAATGAGGTCGGCGCCGGAATCCTTGGCGGCAGCTAACACTGCCGCGTGGTCCAGGTAAGCGGCCGGTCCGGCGCCGGGCAGGGCAATTGCTTCGTCAGCCGCGTGGACGTGCGGGCTGTCGGCATCGTCCTCGGCGTAGACAGCAACCGTGTCGAGCTCCAACTCGGTTGCGGTGCGGATGATTCGGAGCGCAATCTCACCGCGGTTAGCGATCAGCAGGCGCGTCACGTCCGGTCCTTCTTGAGGTCGACTCCAGGGGGAACAAGCATCCATCCCGATCACATCATGCCGCTCCCGCGATTACCTGAATATCGGCCCCCGCGGGCTCAGGCGTTTAATGACCCACCGACGCCCATCGACGATCAAGCACTACACCTCTCTGGAGGACGAGATGACGAAGCGCTACCTGACCGCAGCCCTGGGAGCCGTGCTGGCTACCGCTGGACTGACCGCCACGGCGGCTCCGGCCGCCGCCGGATGCGTGAACAACGGGCCCGCGGCGCCCCAACTGTGTGACAGCCCTGTCGACTCCGATGGAATGTGGGAACGCTGCCTGACTTCCTTTCCCGGCGGGCCACTGAACCCGGCGAAGGTCGACTGCCAAACGATGAGCGCGGGCGATCCTCCGACGGAGGGCGACCCCCTCCTCGCCTCGATCCCCACCCACATCGACCCGTAGCACTGGAAAAAACCAGATCGACGTTATCCGGTGGTCCGCACCTGACACCTGGGGTAATTTCGGCGAGTGTCAATCAACCGTCGCAAAGTCCTAGGTGGGGCGGGCATCGCCGGCGCGGCGGCCGCGGCCGGCGTGGGCGTCGATCATTTGGTTTCGGGCTATCGCACCGACAAGGAAGTGTCGCTGGCAGACGATGCCGCGCGCTTCGGCGATCCCCGCCTACCCGATGAGATCATCACCTCGAACTCGCATCTGTTCCATCTCGGCGACTCGCCGCTCACCAGCTTCGACGGCGGCTTCTTCCGGCAGGCGGACGAAGAGGTTTTCCCGATCCTCAAGGGTCAAGAAGCCAGCATCGTGTCGCTGACGTTGCAGCCCGGCGGTATTCGCGAACCGCACTGGCATCCCAGCGCGTGGGAGATCAACATCGTCACCAAAGGTATCGCCGCCTGGTCCCTGGTTGACGGGAACGGCAACCACGAGAGTTTCGACCAGAAGGTGGGCGATGTGGTGTTCGCACCCCAGGGTTCGTTCCACTACTTCGAGAACCGCGGCACCGACGAGATGAAGATCATCATCGTGCAGAACACCAGTGCGCCAGAAGCCAAGGACAACGTCGGCATCGGCGAATCGATCAGCAAACTTCCGCCTCGGGTTTTATCCGCCATCTTCGGCGTCCCCGAGAAAACCTTCGAGTCGTTCAAGAAATTCGACAAAGCCATCATCGTCCTGAAACGGCAGTAGGAAATTCGATGACTGATGATGCGGACCGCTTCGGCGATCCCCGCATACCCGCGGAGACGATCACCTCGAAATCGCACCTGTTCGAGCTCGGCGCCTTGCCCGCAGCCACCTACGACGGTGGCTCGCAGCGACAGGCACACGAACAGAATTTCCCGATACTCACCGGCCAAGAGGCCAGCATCCAGCTGATCACGTTGCAGCCCGGCGGTATTCGCGAACCGCACTGGCACCCCAGCGCATGGGAGATCAACCTGGTGACCAAGGGAGTCGCGAGCTGGGTCCTGATCGACGGGAACGGCAACCACGAAGCCTTCGACGCGCATGTCGACGACCTGGTGTTCGCGCCGCAGGGTTCGCTGCACTACTTCGAGAACCTCGGCACCGAGGATCTGGACGTGCTGATCATTCAGAACTCCAGCGCATCCGAGGACAAGGACAACATCGGCATCGGCGAGTCCGTGAGCCAGCTTCCGCCGCAAGTGTTGTCCGCCGTCTTCGGTGTGCCCGCCGACACGTTCAACTCCTTCAAGAAATTCGACAACGCGATCACCATCCTGCGCCCTCACTGACGCCGGGTCAGTCCATCAGTGTCGCCGCCAGAGTTCCACCCAGCTCGTAGGCCCGCTCGCGAACGCCGGCGTCGATCGCGCCGGTAATCTCGAGTGCATCAGCGGCTTTGGCCAACGCCAGCCCCGTCACGACCTTGTTCACCGATGCCACCGCGCCGACGGTGTCGTCGTTGCCGTGCACCCAGAGGCCGTATGGTCGGCCCGCCACATGATCCAGACTCGGGTAGTACACCGTGTCGAAGAAATGCTTGAGCGCCCCGGACATGTATCCGAGGTTGGCCGGGGTGCCGAACAGGTAGCCGTCGGCGCCGAGCATGTCGGTAACGGTGGCCGCCAACGCGGGCCGTGCCACCACGTCCACACCATCGATGTCGGGGTCGTTGGCTCCGGACAGCACCGCCTCGAGGATCTCGCGGGTGGCCGGTGACGGGGTGTGGTGAACGATCAACAGCGTCTTTCTCATTCACGCCCCTGTAATTCGACGGCTTTCTTCATGGTTTCCCGGGCGCGACCCCGGTCTCCGGCATAGTCGTAGGCACGGGCCAGCCGGTACCACCGACACCAATTATCCGGATCGGCTTCCAATTCCGCACGGACGTCGGCGAATAGGGCGTCGGCGGCGTCGCGCTCGATACGCCCCGACGGACGCCGAGGCAGCGCGCTCACGTCGAGTTCCATTCCGTCGTCGGCAGCCAGGCGGGCCAGCTTCTGATGTGCGAGACCGGCGCTCACGGTCGCGATCATCGCCCATAACCCGATCACCGGCAGGATGAGCAGCGCACTGCCCAGCGCGATGGCGACGGCACGCCCGGAGCTGATCATCAGCACAGCCGTCCTGCCCAGCAGCACGATGTACACCAGCAGCGCCGCGCACATGAGCGCGATCATCAGCTGAATGCGCACACCGCGTGACTTTGGGGTCATTGCAGATTGAGCAGCGATTCGATTCCTATTGTGAGACCAGGATTTTCGGCGACGCGGCGAACTGCGAGCAGTACGCCGGGCACGAACGACGTGCGGTCGATGCTGTCGTGCCGGATGGTCAAGGTCTCCCCCAGCGTGCCGAACAGCACTTCCTGGTGCGCGACCAGCCCGGCAAGCCGCACGGAGTGCACCGGTACGCCGTCGACATCGGCGCCGCGGGCACCAGGCAGGCTGGTGCTGGTGGCATCTGGGTTGGGCGGCAAGCCTTTTCGTGCTTCGGCGATCAGCGTAGCGGTCCGGGTGGCGGTGCCCGACGGCGCATCGGCTTTGTGCGGATGATGCAGCTCGATCACTTCGACCGACTCGAAGAACGGCGCGGCCTGCTTGGCGAAATGCATGGACAGCACCGCCCCGATGGCGAAGTTGGGTGCGATGAGCACCGAGGTGCCGGGCTTGGCGGCCAGCCAGGACCGAACCTGCTGCAGCCGTTCGTCGGTGAAGCCGGTGGTTCCCACGACGGCGTGGATGCCACTGTCGATCAAAAATTCGAGGTTGGCCATCACGACATCGGGATGGGTGAAGTCGATGACGGCCTCAGTGTTGTTGTCGGTCAACAGGCTCAGCGCATCGCCGGCGTCGACCTGGGCGGAGAGGGTCAGATCGTCGGCGTCCTGCACCGCCTGCACCATCGTCGTTCCGACTTTGCCCTTGGACCCCAGCACAGCTACCCGCATGACTTCACCCTAAAGCGTGCCGACTTTGTCCACAGTCGGGCCTTTATCCACAATCGCCGTCAGCGCGCCGCCTCGGCGGCGCGCTCTAACGGTGACTCAGAATAATGTTTCGAACATGCATTCGATATCGGCAGCTTTGGACGCGCTCGATGCCGCCATCACCGCGGTCAGCGAGCTGAACTTCGCCGCCGCCGACCCCATCACCCGCCTACGCGCACTCGAGCGCTTGGAGACCGCCCGACGTCGTCAGCTCGTAGCCGGCTACGACGTCCTCGGCGGTCTGGCCCGCGAGGATCCGGCCGACGTGGGCGGTCCGGTGCTCAAGGTCATCGCCGATTGGCTCAGGATCAGCTGCACGGAGGCCCGCCGCCGTCTCCGCGACGCCGAACAGCTGTTACCGCGCACCACGATCACCGGGGACGCGTTGCCTCCGGAACTGCCCGCGACGGCTCAAGTCTGGCGGGACGGCTTACTCGACCCGCAACACCTGAAGGTGATTCAAACGTTCGTCCGCGACCTGCCAACGGAAACGCCGCACGACATTGTCGAAGGTGCCGAGCGGTTCCTGGCCGAGCAGGCCAGCAAGCTGCGGCCCGACCAATTGGAGAAAGTAGCGAACCGGTGCGCGGTGCTGATCAATCCGGACGGCAAGTTCACCGACATCGACCGGGCGCGCCGACGCGGGTTCACCTGGTCGCCGCAGCGCCCCGACGGAATGAGCATCGGCAAGCTGGTCGCCTCCCCTGAGCTGCGCGCCAACCTCGACGCGTGGTTGGCGCGGTTCGCCGCTCCGAGCGCATTCGCGCCCGACGACGAAAATGACTGCGCCCCAGACG
>CBAAAS010000016.1:11210-15190 GCA_964658855.1 uncultured Mycobacterium sp. | reverse complement strand
GCAACCCAGCAGCGCGACCTCGCCGTGAGCGGCGCGCACGGTCGCAGTGGCGGCGTGGCCGAACTTCGGCTGCGGCCGGGGTACCTGGCCGCCGGCGGCGCGGATCATGTCGAGCGCGCAGCGCCAGCCGAATGCGCCCAGCGCCACGATCACTCGCGTGTCCGCGCCCACCAGCCGCCACTCGGCGTCGAGCCACGGCGCACACGCCGAACGCTCGGCCGGGGTCGGCGCATTCGCCGGCGGCGCGCATCGCACCGCAGCCACCACGCGAACGTCGTTGAGCGCCAAGCCGTCCGCGGCGTCGACGGCGATCGGCGAGTTCGCCAGGCCCGCTCGGTGCAGTGCCGCGTACAAGAAATCGCCAGAGCGGTCACCGGTGAAGACTCGACCCGTCCGGTTGGCGCCGTTGGCCGCCGGCGCCAGCCCGACGACGACGATCCGCGGACGCGCATCGCCCCAACCCGGAACCGGCCGGCCCCAGTACGGCTGATCGGCGAACGACCGTCGCTTGGTCAGCGCGGACTCTTCGCGCCACTCCACCAAGCGGGGACAAGCCCGGCACACCGATATCTCGGCGTCGAGCTGCGCCAGCGATGAGGCGGCCTCGGCTAATGCGCGCACCTGCTGGTCGTTCACCGCGACCGCCGTGTGAGCGGTAGCGAGATCGCCGGGCCATCCGGTACCCGGCGGCACCGGTGACTCGAACAGCGCGCCGGTGCGCGGGTGGGCGAGCGTCACATCTCCACTGTGCCGAACGGTGTTTGCCGAGGCCGGGTCGGGGCTAGTCCTCCACGATGCCGTCCTCAACCCACATCCCCGACATCGACCAGTTGCTCAAGGCATTGGCCGGCCACGTTCAGGCCGCCGATCCCGGACCACAGCGCGACATCACCAACGCGATGACCGGCGAACTGCTGGGCCACGTACCGCACTGCTCGCGCGACGACGTGGTGTCGGCGGCCGGCCGCGCCCGCGCCATTCAGGTGGAATGGGCCGCCCGTCCGGTCTCAGAACGTGCCGCGGTGCTGCTGCGTTTCCACGATCTCGTGCTGCAGCGCCAGGACGAGATCCTCGACCTGATCCAGCTGGAGAACGGCAAGGCACGTCGCCACGCTTTCGAAGAGATCCTCGACGTGTGCATCACCGCGCGCTACTACGGAAACACCGCAGAGCGATACCTGCGGCCCAAGCGGCGCCAGGGCGTGCAGCTGGCCCTGACCGAGGTCTGGGAGTACCACCACCCCAAGGGCTTGGTCGGCATCATCTCGCCGTGGAATTACCCGTTGACGCTGGGTATCAGCGACGCCATCCCGGCCTTGGTCGCCGGTAACGCGGTACTGACCAAACCCGATGACCGCACGCCGTTTTCGGCATTGTGGGCGGTCCAGTTGCTCGAGGAGGCCGGGCTGCCGACCGGTCTGATCCAGGTGGTGACGGGTCCGGGCTCCGAACTCGGCACGCCGATCATCGAGCAGTCCGATTTCCTGATGTTCACCGGTTCCACCGCCACCGGTCGCAACGTCGCCAAGCAGGCGGCCGAGCGGCTCATCGACTGCTCGATGGAGTTGGGTGGCAAAAATGCGCTGCTCGTTCTCGATGACGCCGACGTCCGCAAGGCCGTCGCGGGTGCGGTGCGGGCGACGTTCTCCAACGCCGGGCAGCTGTGCATTTCCATCGAGCGGATCTATGTGCTCAAGCCGCTGTGGGACGAGTTCGTCGCCGAGTTCGTCAAAGCGACCAAGGCGCTGAAAGTGTCGGCAGCGCTGGACCATTCCGTCGACATGGGGTCGCTGATCGGCGAGAAGCAGTTGCAGACCGTCACCGAGCACGTCGACGATGCGAAAGCCAAGGGCGCCACTGTGCTGGCCGGCGGACGGGCCCGCCCCGATATCGGACCGTACTTCTACGAGCCGACCATCTTGACCGACGTGCACGAGGGCATCACGTTGTTCGCCGACGAGACGTTCGGCCCGGTGGTGTCGCTCTACCCCGTCGAGACCGAACGCGAAGCCATCGATAAGGCCAACGACAGCAGCTACGGCCTGAACTTCGCCGTGTGGACGAGCGACCCGGCCCGCGGGCGCCGGGTGGCGACGCAGTTGCAGGCCGGGACCGTCAACGTCAACGGTGCCTACGCCGCGACGTGGGCTTCGGTCGACGCGCCGATGGGCGGCATGAAGGACTCCGGCCTCGGCCGCCGGCACGGCGAGCACGGCTTGATGAAATACACCGAATCGCAGACCATCGCGACCGAGCGTCTGTTGCCGGTCGGGGTGCCCCGCGGCGTGCGCGGCGACGTCTACGCACGGCTGATGACCAACGGCTTGCGCGTGCTGCGACGGCTGCCGGGAGTGAAGTAGGCCGCTCCGTAAGATCGAGCCATGGCCGCTGATGCGCTGGCCGGCCTGATCGCCGAGCTGCCCGAGGGAATGGTCGTCACCGACCCTGCGATCACCGAGGGATATCGGCAGGATCGCGCCCTGGATCCGTCGGCGGGCAAGCCGTTGGCGGTCGTGCGAGCGCAGCGGACCGAAGAGGTGCAGACCGTTCTGCGGTGGGCGACCGCCCACCAGGTACCGGTGGTGACCCGCGGAATGGGCACCGGTCTGTCCGGTGGCGCCACCGCCGTCGACGGCGGAATCGTGTTGTCGACCGAGAAGATGCGCGACATCGTCGTCGACCCCGTCACGCGTACCGCGGTCTGCCAGCCCGGTCTGCTCAACGCCGAAGTGAAGAGAACCGTCGCCGAGTACGGCCTGTGGTACCCGCCGGACCCGTCGTCGTATGAGATCTGCAGCATCGGCGGCAACATCGCGACCAACGCCGGCGGCCTGTGCTGTGTGAAATACGGCGTCACCACCGACTACGTGCTCGGCATTCAGGTGGTGCTAGCCGACGGCACCGCGGTCCGGCTCGGTGGGCCCCGCTTGAAAGACGTGGCCGGGCTGAGCCTGACCAAGTTGTTCGTCGGCAGCGAGGGCGCGCTGGGTGTGATCACCGAGGTGACGCTGCGGCTGGTGCCCGCCCAGCAGCCGCTGGCCACGGTGGTCGCCTATTTCGCGTCGGTCGAGGCTGCCGCGCAAGCCGTGCTCGGGGTCACGTCACGGCTGCGCCCGGCGATGCTGGAGTTCATGGACTCGGCCACGATCAACGCCGTCGAAGACAAGCTGCGGATGGGCCTGGACCGTGGAGCGGCCGCGATGCTGGTCGCCGCATCCGACGAACGCGGCCAGTCGGGCAGCGACGACGCCGAAGTCATGGCCGCGACGTTCACCGAATTCGGTGCCACAGAGGTCTTTTCGACCGATGACCCAGCTGAGAGCGAGGCGTTTATCGCCGCCCGCCGGTTCGCCATCCCCGCGGTGGAGGAGAAGGGCCCGTTGCTTCTCGAGGACGTCGGTGTGCCGGTGCCTGCGCTGGCCGACCTGGTCAGCGGGATCGCGCGGATCGCCGAGCAGCGCGACCTGCTGATCGCGGTGATCGCGCATGCCGGCGACGGCAACACCCATCCGCTGATCGTCTACGACCCCGACGACGTGGCGATGAGCGAGCGGGCCCAGTTGGCCTACGGCGAGATCATGGACCTCGCCCTGGAACTGGGCGGCACGATCACTGGCGAGCACGGCGTCGGACGGTTGAAACTTGCCTGGCTGGCCGACTATCTCGGCCCCGAGGCCATGGCACTGAATCGACGCATCAAGGACGCACTCGATCCGCAGGGCATCCTGAACCCCGGCGCGGGCGTCTAGTCACTTTTCGGCGATCGGCCTACCCGCGGTCCAGCAACCCGTCGATGGTCTTGATGCCGAAGGGGTGATGTCCCTGGGTGTCCAGCTGTCCCTGGCTGTTCAAGAAGTAATAGCCGCCGGGCCCGTGTGCCTTGACAACCGCCAGGCACTGGTGCCGCATCTCGGCCGCCTGGTGTTTGGCGACCGTGTTGAAGGCCTCGACGAAGATGTGGTGGTCCAGGGTTCCCTGGT
>CBAAAS010000016.1:10751-11200 GCA_964658855.1 uncultured Mycobacterium sp. | reverse complement strand
CCAACGGAACAGCCGGCCATTGAGGGTGACCGTCTTGTTCGGCCAGTCGGCGAAACTCTCGGCAACGGGAACCTTGTTCTTCTCGGCCGTAATGATCTGGTCCCGCACGCTCTGCTGCAATTTGGTGACGTGAATGTGCATCTGGTTCTGGGTGCGCGCCTGCGGATCCCCGGAGTTGATTCCCAACGCCCACTCCGTGCCGGCGAGGTTGCTTGCCGGATTGTTGACCCAGGCCGCGGCATACGGCCACAGATTGAGCATCTCGCCCTTCCAACACTTTTCACACTCGATGCCCGACACCCGTGTCAGCGGGATGCACAGCCAATCCCACGGACCTTTTGCTCCCGTTTTGATCGCATATCCATATGCGCGGTCTTTGTTGGGAGTCGGAAAGTCGACCAGCGCCAATTTCTTGTCACCGGGTTGGGCATCTTTTACCGCTGCGTACA
>CBAAAS010000016.1:0-10741 GCA_964658855.1 uncultured Mycobacterium sp. | reverse complement strand
GCCGCCATCTTTTTCGTCGCCGCAATTCGGCGGGTTCCCGGCGGGATCGCCTGCTGCGGGCCAGCTAACGGCTCCGGCGACGGCAGCGCCGAGACCCAGAGCGCCTGACGCGGCGATGAATTTGCGACGAGTCACGTCGCGGTGTGTCGAGCCCGAGTCGGTCATGCACGCCCCTTATTGACGCTGGTTCAGTAGGCAGATGTTATGCAAGCGTCAATAACCGCGCGCGGAAAACGGTAAAACCGATCGCAAGCATCCGGTCACGCGAAGGAAAGCGCAGTCTGGCTTTATCCTTGAATCCCGGAGTGGGCGTCTAACTCCGTTGCGCCGGGTCGATGCCCGCGAAAAGACAAGCGAGGCACTGATGTACGACCTGGAAGACGCCATCGCCAGCCGTCACTCGAGCAGGCTGTTCCTGCGCGACAAACCGGTCCCGCACGAACTGGTCACCGAAGCGCTCGAGTTGGCCATCCGGGCGCCCTCGAACTCCAACATCCAACCCTGGCATGTCGTCTTCGTCTCCGGCCCCGCGCGCGACCGCCTCGTCGAAGCGCTGCTCACCCAGGCAGACATCGCCTCCCCGAGCGTGCCGCCGCTACCCGAGCATTTCGCGCACTACCGCCGAGACCTCGGCGCCCTGGTCTACGGGGCGATGGGCGTCGGCCGGAACGACCCTGAGGCACGACGCCTTGCGGTGCTGCGCAATTGGGAATTCTTCCGCGCACCACTGGCCGGCATCGTCTGTATGCACCGCGACCTCGACTACGTCGACGCGATTGCGGTCGGCATGTTCCTGCAAACCTTCGTGCTCGCGCTGACCGCCCGCGGATTGGGAAGTTGCGTTCAGGTCTCCGTCGCCGGGTACCCCGAGATTCTGCGTGAACAGCTTCACATCGGCGATGAATACCGCATCTTGTGCGGCGTCTCCATCGGATATCCCGACCCCACCTTCCCCGCGAACTCGCTCGAGGTTCCGCGCGGCCCCCTGGAAGCGAACTTCACCTTCGTCGACGACTGAAAACACCGAGCAGCCGGCGACCACGCTGCGGCCCCGGAATGAGGTCTCTGCGTGCCAGTACGATGGAATTTCGAATTGTCGAGGCCAGGATGCCCGACACCGCTGGGTGGCTTCCACTAGGCCGTTGTCCCGAGTTGGAGGTGAAGATGACTGCCGGCGCTGATCAGAACCCAACCCCGCAACGCCCTCTGCGCGACATCCACACTTTGCCGCGGGTCGGAGTGCGCGGCCTGGCTCGCGATCGCGGCCGCTACTTCAGACCGTTCGGACAGCACTCACCGCTACGCGGCCTCGGCGAGCAATTCCTGATCGACATCCCCTGGGGTCCCAAGATGGTCGTCACCTCATCGCCGGAGGATGCCAAGGCCGTGTTCGCCGACCGGGAGGGCGCACTCTCCTTCGGGGAGCTGCTGAAGCGGTTCTCCCCCCACGAGCGGCTGTTCGGCAGCGACGCGTTCATCTTTCTCGAGGGCGATGCCCATATGGAGGAGAAGCGCAAAGTCGCGCCGCCGCTGCACGGGAAGGCGCTCAAGTCCTACGAGCAGTCCATGACCGACATCGTGATGCGGAGGTTGCCGGAATGGCCGCTCGGCGAGCGCGTCGAATTCTGCGACATCGGTGGCCAGCTGTCACTCGACGTGATGATGACGGTGATCTTCGGCGTCTCGAACCCCGAACGGATGCAGCGCTTGGAGCGGGCGATGCTCGCCCACTGCGCGGTCACCGAGAGCCCCAGTTTTCTCGGTGTTGGGATGCTCTCGATGGCAGTGCGCGGCAGCTGGGTGGCGGTCCCCCAGGTTGCGCGCACGGCCGCCGCGGTCGACGCGATCGTCCTGGAAGAAATTGCCGAGCGACGGCGCACCGGGTCTCGCCCCGACGACTGCCTGACGTTGTTCCTGGAGATCAATCAACAGGATGAGCATCCCCGTGACGACGCGTTTCTGGCGCGCTCGATGCGTGGGCTGATGCTGGCCGGCTACGCCGCCACCGCTGTCACGCTGGGCTGGGTGGCCGAACTTCTGGTCCACCAACCCGAAACCCTCGCCACGCTCGAGGAGAGCATCGACCGCGGCGACGACACCTACCTCGACGCCGTGATCGCCGAGTCGATGCGGCTACGACCCGCGCTACCCATCACGGGACGCCGGGCGCTGCGCGACTTCGACCTCAACGGCCTGCACATCCCCCGCGGTGCTTACGTCATCCTCGCGATCATGGCGATGCACGAACGCGACGACCTGCATCCCGACCCGCTGGTTTTTCGGCCCGAGCGCTTTGTGGACTCGCGGCCGGGCACCAACACGTGGCTGCCGTTCGGTGGTGGCGTGTATCGCTGCGTCGGCGCCGAGTTCGTGCTGTTCGAGGCCCGCGTGCTGCTCCGGACTTTTCTCCAGCACCGCCGGCTCGGCGCGGTCGACGGTGGTTCCGGTGGGCGTCCCAGCCGCAAACATCCCCTGCCCGTGCCGACCAACGGCGCTCCTGTTGTGCTGTCCACCCACCACCGGGCGGGTAAGGCGACGCAGTCGGCGCTGTGAGGTGTCCGATTGCCGGTGATCAGCACGGGGAGGCAGCTGCGGAAGCAAAGCTAGGGAGCCGCTGTTGAACAACACTGTCGCGGGGTAAACCCTCTGTTCGCAACATCGTCTCGGTCACCCCAGCCCCGGTTGACCTCCAGGCACTACCCGCGAGCAAGACATAATAATTCTTTGACCAAGAATGCTTGCCAGCAAATAAGATTTATGCGGAAAGGCTGGAGAAAAGATGCGAGGTGAATTGCGACGCAGTTCTCGGCGGGGAAAGCGTCACCGAGTACACAGCTGCAGATGCTCGCGCGTCGATATCGCCAACACCTCATGGTCAAGGGTCTGTCCGGATGTCGGGCATGAACGTCGGGGAGTCCCCGATTGACGGACCAGACTTTCCTAGAACTCGTACGGCAAAGAGCCGAAACGTACCGTCATAAGACCGCTTTCGACTACTGCCGCTACTCCGCCGATGGCGAAGAACACACCCAACTGACTTTCGGCGAACTCGACAACAGGGCGCGGGCGACCGCCTCCGTTCTGCAGCAAATGGGCGCCACGGGTGAACGCGCGCTGGTCTTGTGCCCGTCGGGCCTGGACTTCATCGTCGCGTTCTTCGGATGCATCTACGCCGGGGTGGTGCCGGTACCGGTGCACCCGCCCGCGCGCACCCGAGTGATCGGCCGCGTCGCGTCGATCGTGCGCGACACCGAGGCGCGCTTCACTGTCACCACCGCCGAGACGCAGACGAAGTTCCAGAGCGCAATCGACGAGATGGCCGACGGACCGGCGATGCAGTGGTGCGCCGTGGACGACATCGCCGCCTCAGCCGAGGACTGGGTCGCGCCGGATATCAATTCCGACGACACGGCGATGCTGCAGTACACCTCCGGTTCGACGGGTTCGCCGAAAGGCGTTGTGGTGAGCCATCGCAACCTGCTGAGCAACGTGGAGGCCATTCGTACCGCGTGGGGCTACGGAGACGACCGGGCCAAAGGCGTGTTCTGGCTGCCACTGCACCACGACATGGGGCTGATCGGCGGAATTCTCGCCTCGCTCTACGTCGGGGCCACGTCCTACTTCATGCCGCCCGAGGCGTTCATCGAGCGCCCGATGCGTTGGCTGGAAGCAATATCCAGGCACGGCGGCACGATCACCGCGGCGCCGAACTTCGCCTACCAACTGGCAGTCGACCTCAGCAGCCCCGAAGAGCGCGCGGCGCTGGATCTGTCCACCATGTTGACCGCCATGTGTGGCGCGGAGCCGATCCGCGCCACCACCCTGCAGCGGTTCATCGAAGCCTTCGCCCCCGCCGGTTTCCAGCCGAGGGGATTCGCTCCGGTCTATGGCATGGCTGAGTCCACCCTGCTGGTTTCCGGGAAGGCCAACCGGGTCGCGCCGGTCGTGCGCTACCTGGACAGCGACGCGCTGCGCGATCACCGCATCGTCCCCGTCGCACCGGAATCGCGCGACGCCGCGTCGTTCGTGGCGTGCGGTCAGGCCCAGTCCGGCCACGAGACCGTCATCGTCGATCCGGCGACGGGCCGACCGTGCGCGGACGACGAGGTCGGCGAGATCTGGCTCGACGGCGGCAGCGTCGCCATGGGCTATTGGGGCAAACCGGCCGAAACTGCCGAGACCTTCCACGCATTTCTCGCAGACTCCGGACGCGGGCCGTTTCTGCGCACCGGCGACCTCGGTTTCCATCTGGACGGCGAGCTGTTCGTCTCGGGGCGCTTGAAAGATCTCATCGTCATCCGCGGCCGGAACCATTACCCCGAAGACATCGAAGCCACGGTTCAGGACAGCCACGACGCATTGCTACGCGGCCGGGGTGCTGCTTTCTCGATCGCGCTCGATTCGGATTCCACCGAGCAACTCGTCGTCGTGCAGGAAGTCGACCGCTACCGGGCCGGTGACATCGACACCGACGAGGTGCTCGCCGCGATCCGCACCGCGGTGACCGAACACCACGAAATACGGCCGCACGCAATCATTCTCACCGAACCATCGACCATTCCCACGACGTCGAGTGGGAAGATTCGGCGCAACCGATCCCGGCAACGCTTCCTCGACGGTGATCTCACGCCGATCGCGCAGTGGCAGGCGACGTCGTCGAACGCACCCCGACACGCCTCCGGCACCGACGGTCGGCAACCTCTGCTTGCCACGTCCGACGCCCGGGAGTTGGCGGCCTGGCTCGCCTCGCAGCTTTCCGAACTGCTCGATCTTTCCGAGACTGAGATCGACACCTCACTCCCGTTCGCGCACTACGGCCTCGACTCGGTGCACGCGGTCCGGCTCACCGCCACGCTGGCCGAGCATGTGGGACAAGAGCTTTCGCCCACGCTCCCCTACGAATATCCGACCATCGATGCGCTGTGCGCCTACCTGACCGAAGGCATTACCGAGGACCTTCAAGTCGACGGGGCCGATGCGCGGACGTTGAGAGCCGACGAGCCGATCGCCATCATCGGCATCGGCTGCCGTTTCCCCGGAGCCGACGACCCGGCGGCTTTCTGGCGACTGCTCACCGAAGGCCGCGACGCCGTCGGCGGCATCCCGCCGGAGCGCTGGACCCCGGACCCCGACAGCGTCGGCAGGGGTGGATTCCTCGAGCAGGTCGACTCGTTCGATGCCAAGTTCTTCAACATCTCGCCCCGGGAGGCCGCGCGCATCGACCCTCAGCAGCGCCTGCTGCTGGAGGTGGCGTGGGAGGCGCTGGAAGACGCCGGCCAGCCCACCGAGCGGCTGGCCGGTAGCCCGACGGGTGTGTTCGTCGGCGTCTCGACCTACGACTACGGAAGCATGCAATTCGGCCGGCCCGATCTGATCGACGCCTACAGCGGCACCGGTGGTGCGCTGAGCATCGCCGCCAACCGGTTGTCCTACGCGCTCGATCTGCACGGGCCGAGCATGGCGATCGACACCGCGTGCTCGTCGTCGCTCGTTGCCGTGCATCTGGCCTGCCGCAGCCTTCGCGACGGCGAATCGAAGCTGGCCATCGTCGGCGGCGTGAACGTCATTCTGTCGCCCGCGTTGGGCCTCAACTTCAGCAAGGCCACGCTGATGGCGGCCGACGGACGCTGCAAGACATTCGACGCCGCCGCCGATGGATACGTACGAGGCGAAGGCGCCGGCGTCGTCATCCTGAAGCCGTTGAGTCAGGCGCTGACCGACGGCGACCAGATCTATGCCGTGCTGCGCGGCAGCGCCACCAACCACGACGGCCGGACGAACGGTTTGACGGCACCCAGCCGGCACGCCCAGGAAGCCGTGCTGGCCGAGGCCTACCGGCGCGCCGGCCTGCCTCCCAGCAGCGTTCAATACGTCGAGGCACACGGCACCGGCACGGCCCTGGGCGACACGATCGAGGCCAACGCCCTTGGCGCGATCCTGGCCGAAGGTCGCCCCGCGGACAGTCGCTGCCTGATCGGATCGGTGAAGACCAACATCGGTCACCTGGAGGCGGCGGCCGGGATGGCCGGCCTGATCAAGACGGCGTTGGCATTACGTCACCGTGAGATCCCAGCGAGTCTGCACTTCGATGAACCCAATCCGCATATCCCGTTCGAACGGCTCGCGCTGAAGGTCGTCGACACTCGCACGCCGTGGCCACTGGGCAATCGCCGGGCCGTCGCCGGTGTCAGCTCGTTCGGCTTCGGCGGCACGAACGCACACGTCGTCATGACCGAGGCCCCTGAAGTTCGGGCCGCGCCATCGCACGACGCGGATGGTCGCGCCGAGTTGCTACCGCTGTCAGCCCGGTCGCCGGAAGCGTTGTCCACCTTGGCGGGCCGCTACGAGCAGGCGCTGCAGGCCGGGACGTCGTTGGCCGACCTCTGCTACACCGCCGGCGCGCGTCGTGACCACCACGACTACCGGTTGGCCGTGATCGGTCACGACACCGCAGAGTTGTCCGATTCGCTCGCCGCCTTCCAGCAAGGCGAGAGCCGGCCAGGGCTCACGGACGGTCGCCGCCGCCGCGGCCCGGGTGTTGTATTCGTCTTCTCCGGGCAGGGATCCCAGTGGCGCGGCATGGGACAGCAACTGCACGCCGACGAAGCGGTCTTCCGGGACGCGCTGGCCGAATGCGACCACGCGATGCGCCCGCACCTGGACTACTCGGTGATCGATGCGTTGCTGGCCGGCGACAATCTCGACGACATCGGCGTGATCCAGCCGGCCATCTTCGCCGTGCAGGTCGCGCTGGCAGCGCTGTGGCGGTCCTGGGGCGTAGAACCTGCCGCCGTGATCGGGCACAGCATGGGTGAGGTGGCCGCAGCGCACGTCGCGGGCGCACTGCGCCTCGACGACGCGGCGCGGGTGATATGTGCGCGAGCCCGTCTGCTGCGCGGCGCGGCCCGCGGCGGGGCGATGGTCTCCGCGGAACTGTCTCGCGCCGAGGCGGACGAGCTCATCGCCGGACACGAAAGCGACGTCGCGGTCGCAGCGAGCAACTCGGCGCGGTCGACGGTGCTCTCGGGTGACTCGGATGTGTTGTCCGAGTTGATGTCCGAGATTCAGCGTCGCGACAGGTTCTGCCGGTGGGTCGATGTCGACGTGGCCTCGCACAGTCCGCGCATGGATGCATTGCGCGCCGAACTCTCCGCGGCCCTCACCGGCCTTCGACCGTCGGCGCCCACGACGCCCATGTACTCCACCGTGACCGGCGAACCGATCGACGGCGCCACGCTTGACGGCGCGTACTGGGTAGAGAACCTCTGCTCGCAGGTGCGCTTCTCGCCGGCTGCGCGGCAGTTACTCGAGCAGGGCCACGACGTTTTCCTCGAGGTCAGCCCGCACCCAGTCCTGTTGAGCGCTCTGCGCGAAGACGCCGACGACATCGGTCGCGCCTGTGCGCTGGTGCCTTCGATGCGCCGTGAGGAAGGCGGCCGCGACACTGTTCTGGCCTCGCTCGGTGCCCTGTACGCCAGTGGGCAATCCGTAGCTTGGGACCGCCTGCACCCCCGCGGCGGACGGCTCGTCTCAGCGCCTACCTATCCGTGGCAGCGCGAACGGTTCTGGCTGGACACCGCCGCTCCCGACACCTCGACCCGCCCCGCAGCCGACAAGTCGCCCTGGCGCGGGCCGATCCACTCATCGGCGAGTGCGAACACGGTGCTCTGCGAAATCGACGTCAGCACAGATCTTTTGCCGATCTTGAACGACCACCGGGTGCACGGCTCTGTCGTCGTGCCGGGAGCCACTCTTCTCGAGCTCGTCGTCGCCGGTACCGGGCGGGCGTTCGGGACACCCCGCCGGATGCCACGCGACGTCTCCTTCCACCGGTCGCTGGTCCTCGACGGCGCGCAGTCGCGCACCGTGCAATTGGTTCTGCGGGGGGAGCCGTCTGGCCCCGCTTCCTTCGAGTTGCGGGCCTTGGATTCCGCTGCCACTGCAGATCCGGTGTGGTCTCTGTTGGCGAGCGGCGCCATCGTCACCGACGAACAGGACAACGACACGGAACCGCATCGCCCCGAGGACATCCAAAATCGTTGTGTTGAAAAGGTTTCCGCTGCAGCGTTCTACAGCAGACTCGCGCAACACGGTCTGGAATATGGGCCGGCATTCCAAAAGGTGACAGAGGTTTGGCGACGCGACGGCGAAGCGATCGCCCGATTGGCGCCCGGGGACGCCGGCGGCATCGACGCGGCGTCGCTGGACGGCTGCTTTCAGGTGCTCGCCGCCACCCTCCCGGCGAGCAACGGACACTCCCACGACACGTACCTGCCGGTCGGCGTGGCGGATCTGCGAGTCGGCGAGATGTCTCCGGAAGGCATCTGGTGCCATGCACGACTGCGCGAGGAGTCCGGTTCCGAGCAACACACCGTCGAGGGTGACGTGTTCCTGCTCAACCGCTCCGGGAAGGTTCTCACGGCGGTGCGCGGTCTTCGCCTCAAGCGCATCTCCGACGCCCCTCCGAACACCACCCGAGCCGACATTCGTGACGAGCTCTTCGTCCCGCGCTGGGAAGCCGCGAAACTCGAAGCAATTCGCCAGCTTTCAGGCGATGCCGGAAACTGGCTGATCTTCGGCGACGGCGGCACTACCACGGACACCACGCGCAAGCTGCTCGAACAGCGCTCGCAGACCTGCGTCGTCGTCGAGCCATGGGTCGACTTCGAGCGATTGGGACCGGACCACTACCGCCTAAATCCGGCTCAGCCGCAACATTTTCGGCGCCTTCTGGATGATCTGCCCGCGCCGCTGCGGGGGGTAGTGCACCTGTGGGGCCTGATGGACTCGCTGGAGCCGACCCGCCTGCTCGGCCCGACCAGCGTGCTGCACCTGGTGCAGGCGGTCACGGCGGCGGCGCAGTCGGATTCACCGCGTCTCTGGCTGGTGACGCGAGGAGCCCAATCGGTCGATGCGGATGCGGACGTGGTGTCGATCGCCCAGGCGCCCCTGTGGGGCATGGGCCGCAGTATCGACCATGAGCATCCAGAGCTGCGCTGCTCGCGGGTCGACCTGTCGCTCGAAGATCAAGCCGACGACGTCGCGCCTCTCATCGACGAGTTGCTGGCGAACGCGCCCGATACCGACGTCGCACTTCGGAGTGGACGGCGCTACGTCGCCAGATTGGCACCGTTCGAAGATGACTACGAGGCCGTAACCGCTGCGCCCGAAGCGGGCTCCGCCTTCCGGATGGAATATTCGCGCCCCGGTGTGCTCGACGACATCGACGCCCGAGTCGTCGCCCGCCGCTCGCCGAACTCCGACGAGGTCGAAATCCAAGTTCACGCAACCGGATTGAACTTCATCGACGTGATGCGCGCCCTAGGCGTATACCCGGGTCAAGAGGGCGGCCCGACAAAGGTCGGCGTCGAATGCTCGGGCGTCGTGACCGCCGTGGGCGCTGACGTCCACGACGTACGGGTCGGCGACGCCGTCGTCGCCCTGGCGGCAGAGGGCATCGGCTCATACGTCACCACGCCGGCCAGCCTGGTCACGGCCAAGCCAGTCCAACTCAGCTTCGAAGAAGCCGCGACTGTTCCCATCGCTTACTTGACGGCCTACTACGCGCTGCACGAACAGGCCCGGCTGCGTCGCGGCGAGCGGGTGCTCATCCACTCGGCAGCCGGCGGCGTCGGTCTGGCCGCCGTCGAAGTCGCCCGCTGGCTGAACGCCTCGGTATTCGCGACGGCGGGCACTCCGGAGAAACGCGATCACCTGCACGGACTCGGCATCGAGCACGTATTCGACTCGCGCTCGCTGGATTTCGCCGATGAAGTGCTGGCCGCCACCGACGGCGACGGCGTCGACGTGGTGCTCAATTCGCTGGCCGGCGAGGCGATCTCGCGCAGTCTCGAGGCGCTGAGCTCCTACGGTCGCTTCCTGGAGATCGGGAAGACCGATATTTACGGGCAAGGCCGACTTCGGCTGTGGCAGTTGCGGAACAACGCTTCCTACATGGTCATCGACCTCGCGCAGCTGATCAACGATCGGCCGGCCTACGTGGGTGCCCTGCTCCGCGACATCGTCGCCCACATCGAACAGGGTGCGTTCCGCCCACTTCCGGTGCGCTCTTTCGCGGCCGCGAAGACCGCTACCGCGCTGCGAACTCTGGCGCAGGGCAGGCAGATCGGCAAGGTCGTCGTCTCGGTGCACGAGCGGGAACAACCGGCCGTAGACCAAAAACAGCTCCCCGCGCAGTTCGAACCCGATGCCACCTATCTGATCACCGGCGGGCTTGGCGGCATCGGTCTGGCCGTCGCGTCGTGGATGGTCGAGCGCGGCGCCAAGCATCTGGTGTTGCTCGGACGCGGCCCGGCGTCGGAGGCCGGTCAACGGGCCGTCGAGGAATTGCGCGGCAACGGCAGCGACGTGGTGTACGCCCGTGGCGACGTCACCCGGACCGACCAACTGGCGTCGGTGCTCGATTCGATCCGCGCGAGCATGCCGCCATTGCGTGGCGTCATCCACGCGGCGGGCATCCTCGACGACGGCATCCTCGCGCGACTCGACGACGCCCGGCTGCGCGAAGTCATGGCGCCCAAAGTCGACGGCGCCTGGAATCTGCACACGCTCACCCGGGACGCAGCTCTGGACTTCTTCGTACTCTTCTCCTCTGCCGCAGCGCTTTTGGGTTCACCTGGGCAGGCGCACTACGCCGCAGGCAACGCCTTCATGGACGCGCTGGCATGGCACCGGCGCGCGGAGGGCAAGCCCGCGCTCAGCATCAACTGGGGCCCGTGGG
>CBAAAS010000015.1:0-15296 GCA_964658855.1 uncultured Mycobacterium sp. | reverse complement strand
GATGAATTGCTTGAGCAGTTCGGAGATCGCCGGTCCGGACCAGGCGATCCAGCCTTCTGACTCCAGGAATCTGCGCTGGGCCTCCCGGGGCAGCAGCGCCTCGCGATCGTGCAGTTGGCGCACGAAATCGACCCGGGCCTTCGCGGTTTTGAGTGGATCGAGCATCTGAAAACCGGTGCGCGCCAGCCAACCTGGTATATCGAGCCGGTTGAAGACGTGATCCGCCATGAAGTTGGCGATACCGGGAGCCAAGTTCGGCGGCAGTCCCATCGGCAGGGCCGCCAGGGTGTCTACCGGCGAGCCGAACGTCACGATGCTGGCAATGCCCTTCGAGCGCCGGTAGGCCGCTACCTGGTAGCAGAACATCCCGCCCTGGGAGTAGCCGGTGAGATGCACATCTAGACCGGTGGCGTCGGTGATGGCGTCGAGGGCCTCGCTCAGCGCGACGATGTGATCCGCCAGAGTGCGGCGCATCCCGCCTTCGATCTCGTCGGGTGAGCCGAAGTCGATCACCCAGGGATCCAGGCCGGCGGCGTGCAGGATGCCCACCGCACCTTCGTTTCGGGTGACGTCGAACATATTCGCCGACATCATCATCGGGTGCACCAGCAACACCGGCGGACCTGCCTGCGGGTGCCCGGGCCGACTGTCCGGCGGGTAATACCGCCGGAGCTTGTACATCGGGGTGCTCTCGACGGTCTGCGACGGCGATGGGGAGTTGCCGGTTTCCAGGCCACCGAGTCGCAAAACCTCGAGGCCGTTCTGCGCTGTCGCGATCAGACGCTCAACCGGTCGGGTGACCGCTGAGAACTTCAGATCCATGCCGCCGCTCCCTCGAAACGAAGACCATGCCGTGCTGCACGTGGGCCCCGACAGCGTGCACATCATGGCATATCGCGGGGGGTGCGCCCGTTGCTTTGGTCACGGTGCCGGTCCGTTTCGGCCAGCGTAGTCGTCCGCCTCGCGGACGGCCGCTGCGCAGCGTGCGTCTAGGGTCGGGCCGGTGGCACACCTGCTCGGCGCCGAGGCGATACACCTCGAATACCCGGCTCGGGTCGTTTTCGAATCGACGACGGTCGGGGTCAGCGACGGCGATCGCATCGGCATCGTGGGACGCAACGGCGATGGTAAGTCCAGTTTGCTGGGGCTGCTCACCGGTCAGCTGCGTCCGGATGCCGGACGGGTCACCCAGCGCAGCGGGCTGCGAGTCGGTGCGCTGAGCCAGGCCGACATTCTCGATTCGGATGCCACGGTGGGCTGGTCGATGGTCGGAGACCGGCCGGACCACGAGTGGGCCGGGGATCCGCGCATCCGCGACGTCGTCAGCGGCCTGGTCTCCGACATCGCCTGGGACGCGGTGATCGGCACCCTCAGCGGTGGGCAACGGCGGCGCGTCCAGCTGGCGGGGCTGCTGATCGGCGACTGGGACGTCATCGCGCTCGATGAGCCGACCAACCATCTCGACATCGAGGGCATCACCTGGCTGGCCACTCACCTGCGAGGCCGGTGGGCCCGCAATACGGGCGGACTGCTGGTGGTGACCCACGACCGCTGGTTCCTCGACGAAGTGGCGACTTCGACGTGGGAGGTACACGACGGACTCGTGGAGCCGTTCGAGGGCGGATATGCCGCCTACGTTCTGCAGCGCGTCGAGCGGGACCGGATGTCCGCTGTCGCGGAATCCAAGCGGCAGAACCTGATGCGCAAGGAGTTGGCGTGGCTGCGCCGCGGCCCCCCGGCCCGGACGTCGAAGCCGAAGTTCCGTATCGAGGCGGCCAATCAGTTGATTGCCGACGTGCCACCGCTGCGCAATGGCGTCGAGTTGGCCAAACTCGCCACCGCGCGACTCGGGAAAGATGTCATCGATCTCCTAGACGTGTCGGTCTCGTTCGACGGCCGACAGGTCCTGCGCGACGTCGAATGGCGGATCGGTCCGGGCGAGCGGACCGGCATCGTCGGCGCTAATGGCGCCGGTAAGTCGACACTGCTGGGCCTCATCACCGGCGTCATCCAGCCCGACACTGGAAGAGTCAAGCGCGGCAAGACAGTTCGGCTCGGGATGCTCGACCAGCGCGGAGTCGAGCTGGAGCCGATAGCGACTGAACGTATCGCCGATGTGATCGGGCGACTGCGCAACGGCTACGAGGTCGACGGCCGCGACGTCACGCCGGCCCAATTGCTGGAACGCCTCGGATTCGACGGCGCCCAGTTGTCCGCCCGCGTCAACGAGTTGTCCGGAGGTCAGCGTCGTCGGTTGCAACTGATGCTGACGGTGCTGGCCGAGCCCAACGTGCTGCTGCTCGACGAGCCGACCAACGATGTCGACACCGACATGCTGGCTGCGACCGAAGATCTGCTCGACTCCTGGCCCGGCACGCTGATCGTGGTGTCACACGACCGCTACCTGCTGGAGCGGGTGACCGATCAGCAGTACGCCATTCTGGATGGGCGCTTGCGTCACCTCCCCGGCGGTGTCGACGAATACCTGCGGTTGGCCGCACAGGCGAACGCGCAGCGCGCTGCCCCGGCCGTGACCAAATCTTCGGCTCCGCAAGAGCTCTCCGGTGCCGGCCTGCGGGCCGCGCAGAAGGAGATCGCCGCGATCGACCGCAGGCTGGCGCGGCTCGCCGAACAAATCGACGTCAAGCATCGCGAGCTTGCCGATCATGATCAATCCGATCACATTGGCGTCACCGGGCTCACGCAGCAATTGCGGGAATTGGAAAGCGACGTTGCCGGTCTCGAAAATCGGTGGATGGAAATTTCCGAATCATTGGAATGATTTCGAAAAATTGACCCCTGCATTAATATTTCAGATTTGAGAGACATGCCGCGTTCCCACAGCGTGCTGGAATGGCGCGGTCTATCGCATCACGAATTTGCCTCCGCCAGAGGCGATGTCTTTTAAGATGCGGTCAAGCGAACGTCGCTGTCCCGGAATTTGGTTACCGCCACTGACAGGTAGAGAGATGTCCGCAATGACGCCACGCCGAATCGCGTTGGCTGTGCTGGCGACTGCGGCTTTGCTCTTTTTTACGGGAATGATATTGAGCGGCAACGGCAATGCGGATCCGGTGGGTTCTGCGGTCATGGCGCTATTTGCCACCAGTTGCTCGGCCCGTGCCGCGTGGGTCGCACGCGGAGGTCAGCGTCGCGCATGGCTTGCCATGGCTATCGGGTTGGGTGGCTGGACATCCGGTGCGGGTGTGTGGTGTTACATCGCTCTGGGCGGCATTGCGCCGATCTCGACGTCCTCAGCGGCCGAGATCGGCTACGTGGTGCTGCCATTTTGCGGCTTGGCTGCGGCGCTTCTGGTTCCAACTCGCGATGACTCCCGCTTCGGCATCGGTCTGATGACCGACGGGGTTATTGTCGCCGCTTCGTTGTTCGTGGTGTTGGGCAGTCTGGTGCTGGGCCGGACGGACGCGGTTGGCTTCCCTCGGATCATGTTGGCCATCATCACCGCGTTTTACCTCGGGATCGTCGCGATGGCACTCATCGTCGTTCGGAAAGCCGAGCCGGGACATAGGCTCTCGACAGGGCTACTGTCCGCGGGGTTCGCGGCCATCGGTACGGCCGGGGCGATACATATCTATGCCCACAGCGCACATTTCCCAGGCGAGGTTGTCACTGTCGGGTGGCTCATCGGTCTGTACTTCCTCACGCTGTCGGCCATCGGGTCCCGGCCTGGACCCGAAATCGACACCGGTCGATCGCAGGGATCGTCGAGGTTGTCCATGTGGCTGCCGTACGTGCCGACAGGGGTCGCGGTCGCCGTGACCGCCGTGCATTTCTGGCCCGAAGGCCGCAGCGATGAGTTCATCTTCGTGGCAGATCTGCTACTTATCGGCACTGTGCTCGTACGCTATTTGCTGGCGCTCGACCGAAAGCGAAAACTGCTCGCCGCGGTGACCGACGCCGCACTGCGCGACGCGGTCACCGGTCTGGCGAACCGGCGATTGCTCGACGAACGCTTGGCGCACGCCACGCAGTTGCATCACCGTCTCGACGTCCCGGTTAGCGTATTGAGCATCAGGGTCGACGATTTCAAGATCGTCAACGACACCTTGGGTTATGCGGCCAGCGATGCGCTGCTACGCGCAGTCGGTTCCCGCATCCAGGCCAGTGTCCGCGCCGACGACACAGTCGCCCGTCTTGGCGGCGACGAATTTGTCGTCGTCGTGGAAGACAGTCCCGACGTAGCCGCTCAAGTGGCAAGCCGGATCGCTAAGGCCTTCGACAACGCGCTCGAAATCGCCGGCAACCGGGTGTATGTGCACTTGAGCATCGGCGTGGCCACGGCGCCCGCCCGCGACGAGGGCGCGACAAGTGCAGCCGATCTGCTGAGTCAGGCCGAATCGGCCCGTGCTCGCGCGGAGCAGACGAGTGCCACCGACGTTCAAACGTTTACGCCCGAAAAGGACGCACACCTCGGTCGACGCCAGACGTTCCGGGCCGGCGTCCAGCGGCTGCAATTGCTGTGGGACCTACGTTGCGCGATTGACGACCGCTTGCTGACGCTGCTGTACCAGCCGCAGTTCAAGTTGTTGAGCGGAGCGGTGTGCGGCGCTGAAGCGCTATTGCGTTGGGAGCATCCCACTTTGGGCACGTTGGAACCCAGCGAGTTTCTACCGCTGGTACGCGAGCACGGGCTGACCGACGCCGTCACCGACGTGGTGCTCTCACGCGCGATCGCTGACGCCGCGGGTTGGCATGAGATGGGGGTCGACATCCCGGTCGCGGTGAACTTGTGGGCACGCTCACTCGGCGAGGACACCCTGCCGGACCGAATCCTGGCCGTGCTGGATGTGCACGGCTTGTCACCGAGCTTGCTGACGGTGGAGATCACGGAGGAGCTGATGGTGGCTGACTTCGACAAGGGTCGCGCCGTGCTGAATTGTCTTCGGGATGCCGGTATTCGGGTTTCCATCGACGACTTCGGTAGCGGATATTCAACGCTGACCTATCTTCGTGAGCTACCTATCGACGAAGTCAAACTCGACCGTCAGCTGATCGCGCCGATTCTGTACGACCGCCGTGCTGCGATGATCGCCCGATCTGTCATCGAACTGGCGGCCGAGTTTGGGATTGCCAGCGTCGCCGAAGGCGTCGGAAACGATGACACGGCTCGTTGGCTCCGGCAATTCGGCTGCGACATCGTGCAGGGCAACTTCTATTCCGGCCCGTTGCCTGCCGGCGAAATCCCCCAGGTTTCTTCCGTTGCCGCGCGCACGGGCCCAGTAGCGCGCTAGCGGCTCAGCCGACCGCGAAGCTGCTCAGCGGTGGCTAGCACCGAATCACGTTGCCGGGAAACCTGACTGGGTGCTGTGCCGCCGCGGGAGTCGCGGGATGACACCGAGCCTTCGATGGTGAGCACGTCGCGAACCTGGGGCGTCAGGTCAGCGCTGATGGCAGCCAGCTGGTCGTCGGTCAACTCTTCGAGGCCGACGCCGAGTTTCTCGGCGACCTGAACGGCTGCCCCGGCGGCCTCGTGGGCGTCCCGGAATGGGATTCCCTGGCGCACCAGCCATTCAGCGATATCGGTGGCCAGTGTGTAGCCGGCCGGCGCCAGTGCCGCCATCCGCTCGACGTTGAACGTCAGGCTGCTGATCAAGCCGGCCATCGCCGGAAGCAGCAGCTCCAGCTGTGTGACCGAGTCGAACACCGGCTCCTTGTCCTCTTGCAGGTCGCGGTTGTAGGCCAGTGGCTGTGCCTTCAGCGTTGCCAGCAGCCCGGCCAGGTTGCCGATCAGGCGGCCTGACTTGCCGCGCGCAAGCTCAGCGATGTCCGGATTCTTTTTCTGCGGCATGATCGAACTGCCCGTCGACCACGAGTCGTGCAAGGTGACATAGCCGAATTCGGTTGAGCTCCAGATGATGATGTCTTCGGCGAGACGCGACAGGTCGACGCCGATCATCGCGAAGACAAAGGCCGCCTCCGCTGCGAAGTCCCGCGACGCCGTTGCGTCGATGGAGTTTTCAGCGGCGGCGGTGAAACCGAGCTTGTGGGCGATCGCGTCGGGGTCGAGGCCCAGCGACGAGCCGGCCAACGCCCCAGAGCCGTAGGGCGAGAGTGCCGTACGCGCGTCGAGGTCGACGATCCGGTCGACATCACGCAGCAGCGGATGCGCGTGCGCAAGGAGATGGTGCGCCAGCAGGATCGGCTGGGCGGATTGCAGGTGGGTCTTGCCGGGCATGATGGCGTCCGGATACGCCGCGGCCTGGCCCGCCAATGCCTCGACAAGGTCCAGCGCGCCGGCGGCCACTCGCCGCAGCGCATCCCGCAGCCACATCCGAAACAAGGTGGCCACCTGATCATTTCGCGACCGCCCAGCCCGCAGACGACCACCCAAATCCGGCCCGACCCGGTCGATCAGCCCACGCTCCAGCGCCGCGTGGACATCCTCGTCGGTGACCACTGGCCCGAAACTGCCGTCGGCGACGTCTTCGGCCAAGCTGTCCAGACCGACCAGCAGACCATCACGCTGATCCGTGGTCAGCAGCCCGGCGTTGAACAGCACCTCGGCGTGCGCGCGGGAGGCGGTCACGTCGTAGGGCGCCAGGACCCAGTCGAAATGCGTCGACCTGCTCAACGCGATCAATGCGGCGGACGGGCCGTCGGCGAACCGTCCACCCCACAGCGAACCCTCGTTGGTGCTCACGTTTCGTCGGTGGCCAGGTCCCGGCGCGCGGCGAGCTTGGACGACAACCCGTGCACGTAGACGAAGCCCTTCGCCATCGACTGGTCGAAGGTGTCACCTTCGTCGTAGGTGGCCAGGTTGAAGTCGTACAGGGACTCGGCACTGCGCCGCCCGTTGACGGCAATGTGCCCGCCGTGCAACACCATTCGGATTTCGCCGGTGACATGTTCCTGGGTCTTGACGACGAAGGTCTCCAGCGCTGTCTTCAACGGCGAGTACCAGAGCCCGTCGTACACCAATTCAGCCCAACGCTGGTCGGTGTGCCGTTTGAACCGGCCCAGCTCACGTTCCAAGGTGACGTGCTCGAGCTCGGCGTGCGCGGTGATGAGCACCATCGCACCGGGGGCCTCGTAGATTTCGCGACTCTTGATGCCCACCAGCCGGTCTTCGACGACGTCGAGGCGCCCCACGCCTTGCGCACCCGCGCGACGGTTGAGCTCCTCGATGGCCTGCAGCACCGACACCGAGTTGCCGTCGATCGTGACCGGAACGCCGCGCTCGAAGCCGACAATCACTTCGTCCGGGGTGTTCCAGTTGACGGTGGGGTCTTCGGTGTAGTCGTAGACGTCCTTCGTCGGCGCGTTCCAGAGGTGTTCCAGGAAGCCGGTTTCCACCGCGCGGCCCCACACGTTCTGATCGATGGAGAAGGGCGAGCGTTTGGTGACGTTGATCGGGATGGCGTTCTGTTCGGCGAATGCAATGGCCTTCTCCCGGGTCCACGCATAGTCGCGGACCGGCGCCAAAACCTCGAGATCTGGCGCCAGCGAGGCGAACCCGACCTCGAAGCGGACCTGGTCGTTGCCCTTGCCGGTGCAGCCGTGCGCGACGATGCTGCCGCCGTGCTCGCGAGCCGCCTTCACCAGATGCTTGGCAATGAGAGGCCGGCTGATCGCGGACACCAGAGGGTAGCGATCCATGTAGAGGGCGTTGGACAAGATGGTCGGCAGGCAATAGCCGTCGGCGAACTCGTCGCGGGCATCGACCACGACGGCTTCCACCGCGCCGCAGTCCAGTGCCCGCTGACGGATAAGCTCCATGTCCTCACCGCCCTGGCCCAGGTCGATGGCGACGGCGACAACCTCGCGGCCGGTCTCCTTGCCGATCCAGCTGATCGCCACCGAGGTGTCCAAACCGCCGGAATACGCCAAGATGACGCGCTCGGACATGAATTGATCTCCTTTGAGTCGTGCGGTTACGTCAGGTTTTGGATCACGCTTGCGAGCTCTGCGCCGGTCATCGGCTCGCGGGCCGCCACGAAGATGGTGTCATCCCCGGCGATGGTCCCGACCACGTAGGGCAGCGCGGCCCGGTCGATGGCACTGGCCAGGTAGTCTGCCGCGCCCGGCGGAGTGCGCAGCACGGCCAGGTTACCGGTGGCGTCGGTGGACACCAGCACCTCGCTCAACAGCCTCGACAGCCGCGCGGTGCCACCAGACACCCCGCGTAGTGGACTGCCGTCCTCAGGCACGACGTAGACGCCGACACCACCGTCGGCGCCCCGCAACTTCACCGCGCCGAGTTCCTCCAAATCTCGCGACAGCGTGGCCTGGGTGACCTCGACACCGTCGGCGGCCAGCAGCGCGGCCAGCTCGCTCTGGCTGCGGACATCAGCGGAGGACAGGATCGCCACGATGCGGGCCTGCCGTCCGACGCGGGTGATTTCCGGTGTCGTCTTCGAGCGCGTCATGTCGATCGTTCCAGCAGCCAGACCAGCAGCGCCTTCTGCGCATGCAGCCGGTTCTCGGCTTCGTCCCACACCGCGCTGTGCGGGCCGTCGATCACCTCGTCGGTGATCTCCTGGCCGCGGTGGGCCGGAAGGCAATGCAGCACAACGACTTCTGAATCAGCCTTGGCCACCAAGTCGGCATTGAGCTGGAAGGGGCGGAACGGTCGTACTCGATCGAGCCCGTCGTCCTCCTGACCCATCGAAGTCCAGGTGTCGGTGACCAATACATCGGCCCCGGACGCCCCGGCGATGGGGTCTGCAGTGATGGTCACCGAACCTCCGGTGTCGACGGCGCGATACTCGGCGGCGGCGGTGAACAAAGGATCTGGCGCGAAACCAGCCGGGGACGCGACCGTGACGTGCATGCCGGCGGTGACGCCGCCGAGCATCAACGAGTGCGCCATGTTGTTGGCGCCGTCACCGAAGTACGACATCCGCAGACCCCGCAGTGATCCCTTGCGTTCCACGATGGTTTGCAGATCGGCCAGCACCTGGCACGGGTGGAACTGGTCGGAGAGCGCGTTGACGATCGGCACCGTCGCGGTCTCCGCCATCGCGCTCAGCCGGGCCTGGCCATAGGTGCGCCAGACGATGGCGTCGACGTAGCGGGACAACACTTTCGCGGTGTCCTGGAGCGTCTCTTCGCGGCCCAGCTGGGTGCTGCGACCGTCGACGACGACGGCGTGCCCACCGAGCTGAGCGATACCCACCTCGAAGGAGAACCGGGTGCGGGTGGAGTTCTTGTCGAAGATCACCGCGACGCCACGTGGGCCCTCGAGCGGCCGGTGGCTGAACGGATCCTTCTTGAGTTCAGCAGCCAGCGCCAACACCTCGGCCTGCTCGTCGGGCGTCAGGTCGTCGTCACGCAGAAAGTTTCGCGTCATTGCGCCCCCTTAGCGGTATCGAGGATGCCCGGCAACGCAGCCACGAACGTGTCGAGCTGAGCCTCGGTGATGATCAACGCCGGCGCCAGGCGGACGACGTCAGGTGCGGCGGCGTTGACTAGGAACCCCGCGGACAAGGCGGCCGTCTCGACGTCTTTCGCCGTGGGCGTGGTGAGCACGATCCCGCACAGCAGACCGCGGCCGCGGACCCGGTCGATCGACGGGTGGTGGAGCGATTCGATGTTCTGGTGCAACGTCTTTCCGAGTGCCCCGGCGCGACGCACCAGGTCGTCATCCGCCAAGACCCGCAGCACCGCCAGCGCCGCCGACGCGCAGATCGGATTGCCGCCGAAGGTGCTGCCATGCAGACCCGGGGTCAGCAGCTGCGCAGCCGGGCCGGTCGCCAGGCACGCCCCGATCGGCAGCCCTCCGCCGAGCCCCTTGGCCATCGTCACCACATCTGGCGTGATGCCGTCGTGCTGGTGCGCGAAAAACGTTCCAGTGCGCCCCATCCCGGTCTGCACCTCGTCGAAGACCAGCAGTGCGCCGTGCCGGGCGGTGATGTCGCGCGCCGCCACCAGATATCCGTCGGGCGGCACCACGATGCCGCTCTCCCCCATGATCGGCTCCAGGAATACCGCAGCGGTGTCGTCACCGACCTCGGCCGCCAATGCATCGGCGTCGCCGTAGGGCACGTGCGTGACGTCGCCGGGCAGCGGCGCGAACGGCGCCTGCTTACTCGGCTGGCCGGTCAGAGCCAGGGCGCCCATCGTGCGGCCGTGGAAACCTCCCTGCGCCGCAACAAGTTTCGTGCGACCGGTGAGCCGCGACAGCTTGAATGCCGCCTCGTTGGCCTCGGTGCCAGAGTTGCAGAACAACACCCGGGTCTCGGTGTCGGCACCGAGCAGACCGGCCAGCGCCTCGGCCAGCGCAATGCCGGGCTCGGCGGCATACAGGTTCGACGTGTGTCCCAGCGTGGACATCTGCCGCGTGACGGCCTCGAGGATGGCTGGGTGGCCGTGTCCCAGAATGTTGACGGCGATGCCGCCGAGCAGGTCGAGGTAGGACGTGCCGTCCACGTCGGTGACCACGGCGCCGTCGCCACTGGCCAGGGCGAGGGGCGGAACACCGTAGTTGTTCATCATCACCGCGGACCACCGGTCCTGCAGTTCTTCCGTCTTGGTCATCCGCTCACCACTTTCGTTCCAGAGCCTTCGTCAGTGAGCAGTTCGACCAGCACGCAGTGCTCGACGCGGCCGTCGATGACATGTGCGCTCGGCACGCCGGCCTTGACCGCCCGCAGGCAGGCCTCGATCTTGGGGATCATGCCGGTCTCCAGCGTCGGTAACAGTTGAGTCAAAGTGGCGGTGTCGATTTCGCTGACCAGCGAATTCCGATCCGGCCATCGCGTGTAAAGACCCTCGATGTCGGTGAGCATCAACAGCTTCTCGGCCCCAAGCGCCTCGGCGAGCGCACCGGCGGCGGTGTCGGCGTTGATGTTGTGCACAACGCCGTCGATGTCGGGGGCCAACGTCGACACCACCGGAATCCGGTTGGCGGCAATCAGGTCCAGCAGCACGGCGGGATTCACCTGGGCGATGTCGCCGACCAGGCCGATGTCGGTGTCGATCCCGTCGACGCTGACGCTGCGCCGCACCGCGGTGAACAGGTTGGCGTCCTCGCCGGTGACACCGACAGCGTACGGCCCGTGGGCGTTGATCAAGTTGACCAGTTCGCGGCCGACCTGACCGAACAACACCATCCGGGCCACATCGAGCACTTCGGGTGTGGTGACGCGGAATCCGCCTTTGAAGTCGCCGGCGATGCCCAACCGTTTGAGCATGGCGCTGATCTGCGGGCCGCCGCCGTGCACCACGACCGGGTGGATGCCACAGTTACGCAGAAAAGCCATGTCTGCGGCGAACTCTCGGCGCAGAGTGTCACTGGTCATGGCGTTACCGCCGTATTTGACCACGACGATCTTGCCGTGTAACCGAGTCAGCCATGGCAAGGCCTCGGCCAGCACCTGCGCTTTGGTTGCGGTGGAGATCATGACGAGTAGGCCGAATTCTCTTCGACGTAGGCGTGCGACAGGTCGGTGGTCCGGATCGTCGCGTGCGCGCTGCCAACTCCCAAGTCGACGGCCACCTCGATGTCGGTGGCCGACAGGTCGACCTCGCGGGCTCCCGGTGCTCCGACGCCGTCGATGCAGACCGCTGAACCGTTGAACGACACGGTGATCCGGTCCGGGTCGAGATGTACCGGGGCCATGCCCACTGCGGCCAGCACCCGGCCCCAGTTGGGGTCGGAGCCGAACAAAGCGGTCTTCACCAGGCTGTCCCGCGCGATCACCCGGGCCGCGGTGACGGCGTCGTCTTCGGTCAGCGCACTGGTCACGCTGATGGCGACGCGCTTGGTGACGCCTTCGGCGTCGGCTTGCAGCTGAGCGCACAGATCGTCGCAGACCCGCAAGACGGCATCGTCGAGATCGGCTTGGCTGGGCGCTATCTCGCTTGCACCCGACGCCAGCAGTAGCACGGTGTCGTTGGTCGAGCAGGCTCCGTCGATGTCCAACCGGTCGAACGTCCGCGCAGTGGCGCGGCGCAGTGCGGCCTCCAGCTCGGACGACTCGGCGACGGCGTCGGTGGTGAGCACGCACAGCATGGTGGCCAGCGACGGCGCCAGCATGCCGGCGCCCTTGACCATTCCACCCACCGTCCAGTTGTCCGGGTGATGCAGCGCAACCTGTTTGGGCACGGTGTCAGTGGTCATGATGGCGCGGGCGGCTTCCTCGCCGCCGGTGATGCCGCCCGCCATCTCGTGCACCAGATTCGCGACGCCGGTGAGCACCTTGTCCATCGGTAACCGGTCGCCGATCAAGCCGGTGGAGCAGACTGCGACGTCGATAGCGCCGGTCTCGGTGCCCCATTCCGACAGAGCGGCGGCCAGTGCCTCGGCGGTGGCGTGCGTGTCCTGGAAGCCGCCGGACCCGGTACAGGCATTGGCACCACCGGAATTCAGCACCACCGCGCGCAGCTGGCCGTCGGTCAGCACCTGCTGGGTCCACAACACCGGCGCGGCCTTGACCTGGTTGCGGGTGAACACGCCGGCTGCGGTGTTATCGGGTCCCTCGTTGAACACCAGCGCAAGATCCAGTCTCCCGGATACCTTGATGCCCGCCGCGATACCGGTCGCCCGAAAACCGGCCGGCGCCGTGACACCTTGGGCGCGTACCAGCGGAGCGGCGTCGGCGACGTCGGTCACGGTGCCACCCCGACCACTGAAAGACCTTCGGATTCAGGCCAACCCAACGCCAGGTTCATCGACTGCACGGCAGCACCGCCGGTGCCTTTGACCAGGTTGTCGATCGCCGCGATCGCGATGAACGTGGCAGCGTCCTCGTCGACCGCGACCGCAAGCTGTGCGGCATTACTGCCGACCACCGCGCCGGTACGAGGCAATTGCCCTTCGGGCAGCAGGTGAACGAAAGGCTCATCGTGGTAAGCCTTTTCATAGGCTGCCCGCAGCTGCGAAAGCGGTGCGGTGGTCCGCGCGGTGCAAGTCGCCAAGATGCCGCGAGTGGTCGGGATCAGGACCGGTGTGAACGAGACGGTGACGTCGCGGTCGGTGACCTGGCTGAGCCCTTGCACTATTTCGGGTGTGTGCCGGTGCGCGCCGGCGATGTTGTAGGCCCGCGCCGAACCGATCACCTCTGAGCCGAGCAGGTCGGTTTTTGCCGCCCGGCCGGCACCCGAGGTGCCGCTGACCGCGACGACAGTGACAGCGGGTTCGATGAGATCGGCTGCTATTGCGGGGAAAAGCGCCAACACCGCGGCGGTCGGATAGCAGCCCGGAACGGCGATGCGCCGGGCGCCGCGCAGTGCGTCGCGATTACCCGGGAGTTCGGGCAGACCGTACGGCCAACTACCGGCGTGCGCCGAGCCGTAGAAGCGCTCCCATGCGGCGCCGTCGCTCAACCGGAAATCGGCGCCACAGTCCACGACCAAGGTCTGCGGGTCGAGTTGCTCCGCCAACGCCGCCGAATGGCCATGCGGCAGACCCAGGAACACGACATCGTGCCCGTCGAGAACGTCGATCTCGGTGGGCTCCAGCACCCGCTGGGCTAACGGCAACAGGTGTGGGTGGTGATCGGCGAGCACGGTTCCGGCGCTACCGGCAGCGGTCAGCGCTCCAATCGTCAGGCGTCCAGCCTGGTAAGCGGGGTGCCCGAGCAGCAGCCGCAGAATCTCGCCGCCGGCATAACCGCTGGCACCGGCTATGGCCACCCGTATGGACTCGGTCATGACACCCATCGTTGCATGACTATGCACTGCGGTGCAAACTCATTCTTAAGCCGCATTTCAGCTGCGCAACACCGCGCCGACTTGCTCGTCGGCCCGGCGGATCGCGGCATCCCGAGCGGCGCTTGCCTCGTCCTCGGTAAGGGTGCGATCCGTCGCCCGAAACCGCAGCGCGAACGTCAGCGACTTGCGGTTCTCGCCGAGCTGCGGGCCGGTGTACACATCGAAGAGCCGGACCTCCTCGAGCAACTCCCCCGCGCCGTCGCGAACGGCATCCGCGACAGTCTGCACCGGGATGTCGGCATCGACCACGAGGCTGACATCCTGGAACACCGCGGGAAACGGGGAAACCCGGGGCGCCGCAAGTATCTCGACAATCGGTATGGCGTCAAGGTTCAATTCGACCGCACAGGTGCCCTTGGGCAGGCTGGATCGCTCGATCACCGCCGGGTGCAGCTGTCCGGCGTGCCCGACCACGGTCTCGCCGACGAGCACTTCGGCGCAGCGGCCGGGATGCCACGGCAGATACTGAGCGGCCCGCAGTTGTATGTCGATGCCACTGGCGCGGGCGATGATTCGCACTGCCTCGAATGCGTCGGCGGCGTCGGCTCGCCGCCCATCGCCCCACGGACCGCGCGGCTCCCTCAGCCCGGTCAGCACCACGGCGACGTGCTGCGGTTGCTTCGGCAACGACGCGTCGAGCGCGGCGATTTCGTCATTGGTGGGCCTGCGGTCCACCGGGATCACCGCGACACCTTTGGTCTGCTCGGTCGGCTGCACCACCTGCGCCACCGCGAACAATCCGACGTCGACGATGCCGCGTGAGACGTTGCGCGACAACGCCTCCAGCAGTCCGGGCACCAAGGTTGTCGCCAGATGCGGCCGATCGGCTTCCAGTGGGTTGACCACCCGGGTGGTGTGGCGCCGGCTGTCGTCGGCAGGCAGGCCCCAGGCGTCGAACACGCCCGCCGGCAAAAACGGTGTCGGAAGGATTTCGACGTAACCGGACAGCGCCAACGACTTGCCGATCGCGCGGCGGCGACGCTGAACCGCAGACAACCCGCGGCCGGCCGGAGCCGGCGGCAGCACCGAAGGAATGACCTCCAGCCCTTCGAGCCGAAGGACCTCTTCGACGAAGTCGGCCGGCTGCAACAAGTCAGGACGCCAGCTCGGTGGAGTCACGGTCAGGCTATCGCCGGCTTCGGTCACCGTGGCGCCGATCTGAGTGAGCCGCCGGGCCGTCGTACCCGGGCGGTAGCTCACCCCTGCCATTCGATCGGGCAGGTCGGCCGCCAGCTGAACCGGCGGAAGAGACCAGTCGTCCCGGGGCGGGTCGCCGCGCCAGTCGGTCAGGGTCGGCGACACATCGCCGCCGGTGATCTCGGCAAGCAGCGTGGCGCAGCGGTCCAGTGCCGCAACAGAAATAGCGGGGTCGACCTCACGCTCATACCGGCGGGCGGCCTCGCTGGGCAGGCGTAAACGACGCGCCGTGCGGGATACCGCAGCCGGATCCCACACCGCAGCCTCCAGCAACACATCCGTGGAGTCGCCGCGCATCTCGGTGCTGCCCGAACCCATCACGCCGGCGATCGCAGCGGTTGCGACATCGTCGACGATCAGCACGTCGGCGGGATCGAGTGTGCGTTCGATGTCGTCGAGCGTCTCGACAGTCTCACCGGGGCGGG
>CBAAAS010000014.1:0-15371 GCA_964658855.1 uncultured Mycobacterium sp. | reverse complement strand
ACGCCGGCACATTCCAGCACCGCACGCACCGCACCACCGGCGATCACACCGGTACCGGGGCTGGCCGGGCGCAGCAGCACCACGCCCGCAGCGGCCTCACCCTGCACCGGGTGGATGATGGTCCCGCCGATCATCGGCACCCGGAAGAATCCCTTGCGGGCCTCCTCGACGCCCTTGGCGATCGCGGCCGGAACTTCCTTGGCCTTGCCGTAGCCGACACCGACCATGCCGTTGCCGTCTCCGACGATGACCAGCGCGGTGAAGCTGAAGCGTCGACCACCCTTGACCACCTTGGAGACACGGTTGATCGTGACGACCCGCTCCAGATAGTTGCTCTTGTCCCCGTCACGGTCACGACCGCCACGGCCGCCGCCACCGTCCCGGCGCCCCCGGTTGTCACGCGAGCCGCCACGGTCGTCGCGGCCCTCGTTCGTCGGGCCGGCCGTTCCAGCCGGTTGATCCGCCATTATGCGGTCCTTCCGCTCAGGTTTGATTCCCCAAGATCGTTAATTGCCATCAGAATTTCAACCCGCCTTCGCGAGCTGCGTCGGCCAGTGCCGCGATCCGCCCGCCGTAGGTGTAGCCGCCACGGTCGAACACCACGGTGTCGACTCCGGCGGCCTTGGCACGCTCTGCGATCAACTGTCCGACCCGCACGCTGTGGGCCTTCTTGTCGCCGTCCACGCCGCGCACGTCGGCCTCGATGGACGAGGCGGCGGCCACGGTCGTACCGGTGAGGTCGTTGACCAACTGCACGTGGATGTGCCGCGACGAGCGGTGCACCACCAGGCGCGGACGCTCCGCGGTGCCCGAGACCTTCTTACGCAGCCGCGCGTGACGACGCAGCCGCTGCGTACGGCGAACGGCGGATGCGCTCTGTCCCAGCGGCTTCTTCGCGGTGCCTGCTGCTTGTGTTTGCGCCATGACTACTTACCTGTCTTTCCGACCTTGCGGCGGATCTGCTCGCCTTCGTAGCGGATGCCCTTGCCTTTATAGGGATCGCTCTTGCGAAGACGGCGGACGTTAGCCGCGATCTGGCCGACTTTTTGCTTGTCGATACCCGTGATCGAGAACTTGGTGGGCGTCTCGACCGCGAAGGTCACACCCTCGGGCGCGGTGATCAGCACCGGGTGGCTGTAACCCAGAGCGAACTCCAGGTCGCTGCCCTTGGCCACCACGCGATAGCCGACCCCGAAGATCTCCAACTTGATGGTGTAGCCCTCGGTCACACCGGTGACCAGGTTGGACACCAGGGTGCGCGACAGCCCGTGCAGCGAACGGTTGTGCCGGTCGTCGTCCGGACGGTTGACCACGATGGCGCCATCGTCGTTGCGCCCCACCGTGATCGGCTCGGCCACCTGCAGATCCAGGGTGCCCTTGGGCCCCTTCACCGAGACCTGCTGGCCATCGATGGAGACCTCGACCCCGGACGGGATCAGGATCGGTTGCTTTCCAATACGCGACATGTCAGTTCCCCCTCACCACACGTACGCGAGGACTTCGCCGCCCACGCCCTGCCTGGCTGCCTGCCGGTCAGTGAGCAGGCCCGTGGAAGTCGAGATGATCGCCACGCCCAGACCGCCGAGCACGCGCGGTAGGCCGGTCGACTTGGCGTACACCCGCAGACCGGGCTTGGACACCCGGCGCAGGCCGGCGATGCTGCGTTCGCGGCTCGGTCCGTACTTGAGCTGAACGGTCAGCGCCTTGCCAACGCGCGCATCCTCAGTGTGGTAGTCGGTGATGTAGCCCTCGCGCTTGAGGATCTCGGCGATGTTGGCCTTGATCTTCGAATGCGGCAGCGTCACCTCATCGTGGTACGCCGAATTGGCGTTGCGCAGACGCGTCAAAAAGTCTGCGATCGGGTCCGTCATTGTCATGACAGGTCTGTTACCTTCCTCGCGGTGGTTCCCCGGTCAGGGGCCTGCCGCGCACCTTTTCTGGTAGGGGTGATGTCGTCGCTGCCTGTTACCAGCTGCTCTTCGACACGCCGGGCAGTTCGCCCGCATGTGCCATTTCACGCAGGCAGATCCTGCACAGCCCGAACTTGCGGAAAACCGCGTGCGGGCGGCCGCACTTGTTGCAGCGGGTGTACGCGCGAACCTTGAACTTCGGCTTGCGCTGGCTCTTTTCGACTAGTGCTTTTTTCGCCATTGGTCACTTCTCCTTGAACGGAAAGCCAAGGCCGCGCAGCAGCGCTCGGCCCTCGTCGTCATTGGTCGCCGAGGTGACGACGGTGATGTCCATGCCGCGGGGCCGGTCGATGTTGTCCACATCGATCTCGTGGAACACCGACTGCTCGTTGAGCCCGAAGGTGTAGTTGCCGGTGCCGTCGAACTGCTTGGGCGACAGACCGCGGAAGTCGCGGATACGCGGCAAGGCAATCGAGACCAGCCGGTCGAGGAACTCCCACATCCGGTCGCCGCGCAGGGTCACCCGCGCTCCGATCGGCATGCCCTCGCGAAGCTTGAACTGCGCGATCGACTTACGGGCCTTGCGGATTTCCGGCCGCTGACCGGTGATCAACGCCAGGTCCGAGACCGCGCCGTTGATCAGCTTGGCGTCACGGGCGGCGTCGCCGACGCCCATGTTCACCACGACCTTCACCACGCCCGGGATCTGCATGACGTTGGCGTAGGCGAATTCTTTGTTCAGCGCCTCGCGGATCTCTTCGCGGTAGTGCGTCTTGAGCCGGGGCTGAACCTTCTCGGTCGTTGTCATGCGTTGATGTCCTTGCCGTTGCGCTTCGAGATGCGAACCCGCTTGCCCGACTCCTCGTCGACCCGGTAGCCGATCCGGGTGGGGGTGCCGTCAGAGTCGACCACCATCACGTTCGAGACGTGGATGGGGGCTTCCTGCGTGACGATGCCGCCGGACTGGGCTCCGCGCTCGTTGGTCGAGACCGCGGTGTGCTTCTTGATCCGGTTGACACCCTGCACGAGCACCTTGTTGCGGGTCGGGTACGCCTGCAGCACTTTGCCTTTGGCGCCTTTGTCCTTACCCGAGATGACGAGGACGGTGTCGCCCTTGTGCACCTTCATTTACAGCACCTCCGGGGCCAGCGAGACGATCTTCATGAAGCGCTTCTCCCGCAGTTCGCGGCCGACCGGCCCGAAGATGCGGGTTCCACGCGGGTCGTTGTCAGGCTTGATGATGACGGCCGCGTTCTCGTCGAACCTGATGTAGCTGCCGTCGGCGCGGCGGCGCTCCTTGACGGTGCGAACGATGACGGCCTTGACGACCTCACCCTTCTTGACGTTGCCACCGGGAATGGCGTCCTTGACGGTCGCCACAATGACGTCGCCGATGCCGGCGTAACGCCTACCCGAGCCGCCGAGCACACGGATGCACAAGATCTCCTTGGCACCGGTGTTGTCGGCTACCTTCAGCCGCGATTCCTGCTGAATCACTCGATCTCCTTGAACTGGTTCGCATATGCACGCCCACGCGTAGATGGGCCGGAGGACAATGGATTACATGGTCCACCAGACCTTCGTGCATGGTCTTTGTCGTCGAAAGGCACTCGGGGCTGACGGTGAAGATCGAAATGCCAGCCAAGGTCTGCCCACGGCAACCCCTAGAGTCTAGGGGAAGACCTGCTCAGAGCCAAATTCCTGGTCAAAGGCGGTTGGCGACCGTCTTTGACGGTCAATCCCCTTGCCGGATGTAGGAGTAGATGTACAACGCCATTGCCGACGCCAGTGCAAGCAGTACCCACTGCACCAGCGCCTGGTCGATCATCGAACCCGGCGGCGGGGCGCCGGGCAGAATATTTCGCAGGGGAACGATCGCGAACAGGTTCGCCGCGTACCACGTTGCGAACGGTGGCACGAATTTTCGCCTGCCCATCGCCATCGGAATGGCCACCACCAGCGCCAGGGTCGGCAGGCTGATCAACACCAGGATGATGCCCAGGTCGAAGATCAGCGGTCCCTTTGCCCGGTGCAGGGTGACCACCACATTGCTGGTGTTGTGGCTGCCGGCCTCACTGCTGTCACTGTTGCGCGTGACCGATGCGTCCCAGCCGTCCATCGATCCGGTCACCTGAACGAGTGCGGGTAGCCGCTTGCGTTCCGCGCCCTCCCCGACGAACACGTCGGCCGAGATGGGCTCGGTGCGATAGGAATCGAACGGCCAGTTACCGGGATCACCGTGCGCCTGGATCATCGTGCTGACTTGGGCCGGCGCCTTGCCCTTCGGGTATTTGATGTCGCCCAGATCATTCGGCGGATACAGCCGCACGGCGATGTCAGCGTTCAGTTCGTCGAAGCGCTTGTCCTCGAGCGACTCACCCGGGTAGATGAGCACATTTACCGTGAGACGGTTCGTCGTGGATTTGAGCTCTTCGAGCCGGATCTGCACCACGGTCTCGTCGGCGCCGGCTTGACTCAGGTCCAGCGCCGGCAGCGGACCTTCGGACTTCTGCAGCAGATGGACGCCGAACAGCGACAGGCCATACGCGGACAAGACAGCCATCACAATGGCCACCCCGATGATGATGCGCGGCCGCTTTCGCTGGTCCTCCGGCGTCGGCGTCGGCGTCGTCGACGAAGTCTGAACGGTCATTGCTGGCCGCCGTCCCGGAAAGTCGGGACCGCTTGCCGGGGGCGGACGGGCGCGGGGCGGTGGACGTCAGCCTGTCGGGGCAACACGGTCGTCACGTTAGCGAACCGGGGTGCCGAAAGCGCGCCGAAAGAATGATGATGGGCAGGGCGCCCGAATCTCGTCACCCGCTGGCCACCCGGCAGTAACGCGCAGTTCAGGAAGGCTAACGGAATACATGAATTCGACCATGGGATGGGACAGTTCGCCCTTCGACCCGCTAATCTGACGTCGGTTGGCGCGCTCGAAGGTGAGCCGTATTTTTTCAAGAATGTGTCGAAATCCGGGGTGAGGCAATCAACATGAAGCACAGACGTCTAGCCGCTGCGATCAGTTTGCTGGCCGCGGGCGCCACGGTGCTCTCGGGATGCGAGGTCCCGCACACCAGCATGGCTTACGCAAGCGAAGTCGTGAACTGTGGCGGCAAGTCGGCGATAACGGCCAGCGGCTCGACCGCCCAATCCAACGCGATGAAGCGGTTCGTCAGCGCCTACAGCAAGTCATGCCCCGGACACAGCCTGAACTACACGGCCAACGGCTCCGGCGCCGGAATCACCGATTTCCTGGCCGGCAAGAGCGACTTCGCCGGATCGGACACTCCGCTCGGTGACGACCAGTACGACGCCGCCAAGCAGCGCTGCGGCGGGGCCGAAGCCTGGAACCTCCCGGTGGTCTTCGGTCCGCTGGCGGTCACCTACAACCTCCCGGTCGACTTCCTGGTGCTCGACGCGCAGACGCTGGCCGGGATCTTCAACGGCAGCATCACGCGCTGGGACGACCCGTCGATCACAGCACTGAACTCGTCGATGCCGCCCGAAGAGATTCACGTCATCCACCGCAGCGACAACTCCGGCAGCACCGCCAACTTCCAGGCCTACCTGCAGGCCGCGGCCGGCGGGGTGTGGACCCAGGGCACCGGCAAGGCGTTCAAGGGTGGTGTCGGAACGGGCGCCAAAGGCAACGACGGCACATCGTCGGCGGTGAAGAACACCGAAGGCGCGATCACCTACAACGAGTTGTCCTTCGCCATGGAGGAAGGGCTCTACGCGGCGGAGATCAAGACGCCGGCCAGCCGCAAGTCGCGGCGCCCGGTGCGCATCGGCACAGACTCTGTCGGCAAGACCATCGCCGGAGCCAAGTTCATCGGCAAGGGCAACAACTTGGTGCTCGACCTCTCGTCGTTCTACAACCCGAGTCAGGACGACGTCTATCCGATCGTGATGGCGACCTACGAGATCGTCTGCTCGAAATACCCTGACCCACAGACTGGTCTGGCGGTCAAAGCCGCTCTGCAGGCGACGCTCGGCCCCGGCCAGATCGACCTGGACAAGAACGGCTACATCCCGCTGCCCCCCGACTTCCAGGCGAGGGTGTCAGCCGCGGTCGACGCCATCGGCTGATCCGGCGGGCAGGTCGCTCGCGCACCGGAATCCGATGTGGGTGGTCGCGGTGTCCTGCGACTGCGGCGAGCGCGCCGCCGGCCGGTAGCGGTGACAGTACTCCGGGGCACACAGGTGCGAGCCGCCCTTGAGCGTCTGCGTGATGGCCGGGTCACCGGATCCGGTTGGCGCACAACAGCTCTTGGGCGGCTGATCGAGTCGGTGGTGAGCGGAGAACTCGGTGGCGGTCCATTCCCAGACGTTGCCGATCATGTCGAAGAGGCCGAATCCATTCGGCGGGAACGCGGCCACCGGCGAGGTGCCGGGCCAGCCGTCGTTGCGGTAAGGGAAGCTTCCCTGCCAGGTATTGGCCATCGGCTCGCCGTCCGGCTTCTCCTGCTCACCCCAGGCGTAGGTGGTGGCGGACCCGCCGCGCGCGGCGTACTCCCATTCGGCTTCGGTCGGCAGCCGCCGGTCGGCCCAGCGCGCATACGCGGCCGCATCGGGATAGGCCACCTGGACCACCGGATGATCCGCCCGGTCGCCGATATCGCTGGCCGGCCCGAACGGGTGGCGCCAGCAGGCACCCGGCACCCAGACCCACCATTGTCGCCAGTCCCGCAAGTCGACCGGGCCCGACGTCGGACGGAATACCATTGCGCCAGGCTGCATTTCAGCTAGATCGGCCCCGGGGTAAAGGGCGGGATCGATGGGCTGCTCAGCGACCGTGACATAGCTCGTCGCGGCGACGAACTCCGCGAATTGCGCGTTGGTCACCGGATGGCGCTCGACAGCGAAAGCCTCGACGCTCACCGTGTGGATCGGTGCTTCCTCGGGGTAGAAGCTGGTCGAACCCATCCGAAACGATCCGGGCGGCAGTTCGACTAGCTCGGTAGGCATGCGTTCAGGGTATGACCACCGCGAACTCCTGCATCAGCGCGGTTTTCGCCGCACTGAAACCCGGGGTGTCCACCGGCCCTTCCATGTCGACCGCGACCAGGTACTGGGCGGTGTTGGTCCAGATATGGGTGAGCCGGTCAGCGAACTCGACGGGACCCGACGGCCCGCCGAACGTACCGGCCAGTTTCTGACTGCTGTATCCGCAGAACTTGGCGCCGACGGCGGCGACTTCAAAATCGGGCTTCGAATGCGACAGCGTGGCGGCGTAATCGGAGAAAGCTCTGGCGGGGTCGAGTGTCGTCGCGGCGATGGTCACCGTCCCGCTCATGCCGTCGGGCCCGCCGAGTGACAGCGCCAGATCACGCTGACCCGGCTCACTCGTCCATCCGTCGGGAATGGTGATGGTGATCCTCGGTGCGGCCGCGTCGTGCACCTGCGCCACCGTGCCGATGCCGCCCTCGGACGGTCCCGGGAAGCAGAGGAACGCATTCGGCGGGATGTGATCCGGCAAGGTCGTCTCGATCCCGGGAGGCGGCGTGCCGTGACTCGTTCTGGGGTGCCGAGATTCGGCCGAACCCCCGGTCCAGGCAGCGACCCCGTCGATGTTCCTGGCGCAGCCCGACACCACAGCGACCGTAAGCAGACCGGCCGCAGCCCAGCGAAGTCTCGACAGCCTCTCAGTCACGCGAAAAGGCTAGCGCCAATTCCTTTTCCACATCTTGATATGGCCGACCGGAGAGATCGATGGTCACCCGCGCGATAGTGCCACCGGTGAACGCGAACGGCGCTTTGTAGCGGCTGGACACCGCCGAACCGCCGTTACGCCCGACGGTGATACCGGCACCGGCCAAGCCGAACGTTCCCGGGTGCGACTGCACGTCAGCCAGCGTTGCGACCGTCGCGTCGTCGATGAACAGGGTGACCTCGCCCAGCGGCGTGTGACTGTTCTCCACCGTGCCGGTGCGGTCGTAGCGAACGCCGAACACATGCCGTCCCAACGGAACCGCCTGCGACGACGCCACCTCCTGCTGACGCTCGCCGAGGAAGTTGTAGACGTAATGCAACCGCCCGTCCTGGACGAACAGCACGTGACCGCCATGAGCGCCGCCCTGCTTGAACAGCACGCCCTCGGCGCCGGTGGTGTCGACCGTGACATCGGCCAGCACCGCGAACGAGCGCCCGCGGAGTTCGGCGCCGGCGCCTATCCCGACGTCAGCGCAGTCGGGGTAGTAGGTGTAGCTATCCCGGTCGCCGGACAGTAACGGACGCGAACGCGTCAGCGTCTCGATGATGTTGAGGTCCGCCAGCGGCAGCCCGTTGTACTTGGCAGCCTCGGAAAACCACAGCGCCTTGAGCTCTTCCAGCTTGTCGGGATGCTCACCGGCCAGATCGTGGCTCTGGCTGCGGTCGGCCTCGATGTGGAAAAGCTCCCAACGGTCGGCGTCGAAGTGCCCCCAGCCGGCGGGTGTGGCGGCGTGGACGGTGTTGGCGAACCAGCCGTCGTGCCAGATGCCGCGGGTGCCCAGCATGGTGTAGAACTGGGTCGTCTTGCCGGTGTCGGCCGACGGATCAGCAAGGGCCGCTTTGAAGCTCACGCCGTCCAGCGGCTTCTGCGCGATCCCCTTCACCGTCGCCGGCGGCTCGATGTTGAGCAGGTCGTAGACGGTCGGAGTGATGTCGGAGACGTTGACGTAGTTGTCGCGGACCTCGCCGTGCGCCGCAATTCCGTTGGGCCACGAGATGATTGCGCTGTCCGCGATCCCGCCCTCGTGCGAGGCATACCTTTTGAAGAGCTTGTAGGGCGTGTTGAAAGCCATCGCCCAACCGATCGGGTAGTGGTTGTAGGTCTGCGGCCCGCCGATGTGCTCGAAGAGCTTCATACTTTCTTCGACGGTGTCGATGTAGCCGTTGAAGAACTTGCCCTCGTTCACCGATCCATTCGGCCCACCCTCACCGCTGGCTCCGTTGTCGGAGATCACCACGATGATGGTGTTATCCAACTGCCCCGATTCCTCGAGATAGTCCAGAACCCGCCCGATCTGGGCGTCGGTGTAGCTGAGAAAGCCGGCGAACACTTCGGCGAACCGGCTGAACAACTTCTTCTCTTCGTCATTGAGCGAGTCCCAGGGTCGCACAGTGTCCTGAAACGGCCACGGCTGACCGTCGGGCCCGGTGACGTCGAGGTAGGGGTTGATCGGCGACAACTCGGTGTCCTGCGGCACGATGCCCAGCGCCTTCTGCCGTTCCAGCGCGACCTCGCGGTAGTGCTCGTAGCCCGAGTCGAATGTGCCGGCGTAGCGGTCCGCCCACTCCTTGAAAACATGGTGTGGGGCATGCCCGGCGCCGGGGCAGACGTAGCTGAACCACGGTTTGTCCGGTGCGATCACCTTTGCGTCACGAATGAACTCGATTGTCTTGTCCGCGAGATCTTTCGACAGGTGGTAGCCGTCCTCGGGGGTGGCCGGCGGGTTGACCGGGTGGTTGTCGTACACCAGGTCCGGATACCACTGGTCGGTTTCGCCGCCCATGAAGCCGTAGAAGCGTTCGAAGCCGCGCGACGTCGGCCAATGCCGCTTGGTTGCGGCCAGATTGGATTCTTCAAGCGGGGTCAGATGCCACTTGCCGACGCAATAGGTGTTGTAGCCCTGCTCAGCCAAAACCTCAGGGAGCAAAGCTGTTTCGAACGGGATCCGACCGTTCGAGTTCGGGAAGCCTTCGGTGAACTCCTCGATCGTCGCCATTCCGACGGTGGTGGCATTGCGACCGGTCAACAACGACGCCCTGGTCGGGGAACACAGCGCGGTGGTGTGGAACTGCGACAGCCGCACCCCGCGTTCGGCGATACGCGACATCGCCGGCATCTCCACCAGCCCGCCAAAGCAGTCCCAGGTCGCGATGCCGGTGTCGTCCCACACCAGATACAGCACGTTGGGCGCGCCCTCCGGGGCGGTTGGCGCGGCGTATGGACCCCAATCCGGTTCCGAATCACGGATATTCAGTTCGATCTTGCCGTTGAACTCGGTAGCCATCGCTGGCCTCACTCTCGTAGTGGACCCCGGGAAAGCAGATTACACCGCTACGGCGAACTGCCGGCCAACATCGCGGCGGACCGCTACGGCCTGTCCTGACCGTCTTCCGCCGTCCAGGTGTGCGGCAGCATCGGCACGCTCGGTCCACCGCCGAAGTCGTCGTCGGGCAGCGTGGCCAACCCGGTCGCCTGCTCGCCGGCATTCGCCACCGTACCGGCGAAGCCGAGCGGCCCAGCGCCACTCCCCGAGGTCGCCGTCGTCACGATCTGCTCGTTGGGCGACGGTATTGGTTCGACCTCGTAATCCATAGTCGCGTCGGCATAGTCATGCTTGTATGCCTGCTGCTGCTTGCGTTTGCGAGCCCGTCGCCGCGTTGCTGCCGCCGCGGCAACTGCGGCCGACTCGGCCGGTGCTTTCAGCCGCGCACTGGAACCGACGCTGGCCCTGGCGCCGAAGTCGAACCCGATCGGCGGACCACCACCCGCGGCGATCAGGTACGGAAATGCCAGACCGTGCGCGCCCGCGGGCGGGGGACTCGGGGGCGCGGGGGCCGTACCGGAGGCCGGACTGGCCGCGGGAGCGGATGCCGGGCTCGGTGCGGGCGGTGCCGGCGCGGCGGTCGCGACTGCCAACGGCGTCGACGCGGCGACCGGCGCCAGCGGCAGGGCTGCGATCGAAGGCAGCGGCGGCATGAAGGGCTGGAGTAGCGAGGGGTCGATCAGTCCTGCCACCGCGGCTACCGAGGCCACTGCTGCGGCTGCGGCGGCCGGAAGGGCAGCGGTCGCCGTGCTGGCCGCAATCGCGGCGGCGACCACGGGATGCGCGACCAGGAACGCGATGATGTTGGCCGGCGTCAGGCTCGCGAGCGCCGCCTCTGGATTGGTGGCCAGCAACTGGGCGAAGTTCTCGAGGTCCTGAACGAGCGTGACGGTGTTCTTCACCCAGTACAGCGTGGTGAGCGGGCTGGTGTAGGTCGAGTAAGGCAGCCCGTTGATGGTTCCTGCAGTGGGATCCCACGTAATGCCCCGCGCCTGCAGAAACTGCACGATGAGTTGGTCCAGTGAAGTCTCAGTCGTGGAGTCGGCGGGCGACGCGGCGGTTTGGCTGTCCGCCTTGAGAATTGGTGGCGCCGGCTCGGTGACCGGTGTCGCAGCGACGGCCGAGCCGGCCACCGCTTCATAGGCCCCCATCGTGCTGGCCGCCTGGACCCACATGCGCGCATAGTCGGCTTCGTTCAGCGCGATCGGGATGGTGTTGATACCAAAGAAGTTGGTGCCCACCAGCGCGCCGTGCACGACGTGGTTGGTGACCAGCTCCGGCAGCGTGGGCATCGCAGCCAGTGCGGCGGTGTGGGCGGCGGCCAAGGTTTCGTGCTGGGCAGCCGCAGCGGCGCTGTTCGCGCTGGCTTGATTCAGCCAGGCCAGGAAAGGCGCATTCGCCGCCACAAACGATTCCGCGCTCGGACCCTGCCACGTCCCGGCCTGCACCTGGGCCAGTAGATCGGTGAGTTCATCTGCCACAGTGGTGTATTCGGTACTCAAGGAGTTCCATGCACCGGCCGCCGCCAGGAGCGGACCGGGTCCGGGACCGCTACTCAGCAATGTCGAATGCACCTCCGGCGGCGCGGCGATCCAGATAGGAGCAGTCATCGTCAGCCGGTCGGGAAGAGGTACAGCGCCGACGCGGCCGCGTCACCGCTGGCGTAGCCGATGCCCGACTCCCCCACTCCGACCCCCGCGCGACCGAGCTCCACGGCACCTTGAGTGGCCACGGCCGTGTGCAATCCACCGCGAGCGCTGAACTCGGCTGCGCTCTGTAGTGACACCGGATCGATCGCCGGCGGGACCACCGCTGTAATCAGCGGCGCCGCACCGGCATGCGCGGCCGCCAGCCGTGCCGTCAACGCTTCCACGCCCGCACAAGCGGCGGCCAAACCCTCGGGAACGACGCGCAAAGTCATAACTGCCACCCCTTCAAAGGTCTGGTGCGGATACGCAAGGAACATTGGAAATCTATCCAACTGCGACGCGACGGCCCGGTGAACATGTTTCGTCCCGGGTCGCCCGATATTGCGTTGTACCACCCGCGCCGGCGAGCGAACTCCATTCAAATGCACTGTTGCAGATCGATATTCAGTACTGCCCGGTGCGTTTGTACTGGTCAGCGCCTAGAGACCGGCATAGCTTCGAATCACGGTGGTTTTGACAACACCACTGCCTCAACGTGTTTCAGCTTTTGAACTATTTTCGTTGCGGGCCCCGAGCCACGGTGATTTCATTCATGGTGATTCCTGCCGAACCATGCCGCGCCCGCCATCAGCGAAGTGCTGCTGAATCCACCGGTGACGAGCGGGGGCATCGCGCCCGACGCGGGCCGCCGCGCCCACGCCGTACAGTCAGCTACTGACAAGCAAGCTGACTTGCCGCCGCATCGTCGCGCTGTCCGCTTGCCCAGTCGACATCCGCGGCATGAGGCCCCCAACTCTTTGGAGCGTTATGGACAACCGGTTCCTGCCATTGGTCGTCGGGGCGGTCATGCTCGCTCTCGGATTGACGCTCACCGTCGGCGATTTTCGTCGGGCAGCCACGGTGCGCCGCCCACTGGCGATCGCGTTGGTATGCCAGTCACTGGTGTTACCCGCGCTGTGCTGGGCGATCGCGGAGTCGCTGCACCTGGCGCCCAATCTGGCCGTCGGCCTGATGCTGATGGCAGCGACGCCCGGCGGCATGCTGGCGAACGTGGTCAGTCATCTCGCCCGGGGAGACCTGGCGCTCAATCTGACGGTGACCGCCATCAACGCAGTGCTGTCGATCTTCACCATTCCAGCGATACTGGCGTTCTCGTTGACCTGGTTCCTCGGCGAAGGACGTTTTATCCCACTGCAATTCGACAAATTCTTCGGCGTGTTCGCGATGGTGCTGGTGCCCGTCGCGATCGGGGTTGCGATACGTCACCGCTTTGCGGATTTCGCCCGGCGGCTACAGAAGTTCGTCAGGGTCGCCGCGGCGGTGTTGTTGATTCTCGCCGTCGTCGGCGGGATCGCCAGCGGCCAGTCGACGCTGTGGAAGGACTTCGGCGTGATCAGCGCAGCTGTCGCGTCCTTCTGCGCGGTCAGCCTGACCGTCGGTTACCTGGTGTCGCGCCGGATGCAGCTGGCGCCGCCACAGGCAATCGCCGTCAGCCTGGAGATCGGATTGCACAATGCCGTGGTTGCGATTGGCATCGCGCTGAGCCCGCAGTTGCTGAACAACGCAGAAATGGCCATGCCCGCAACTGTTTACGGGATTATCGGACCCCTGATCGCGCTGGCGTTCATCGTCGCCGTGCGCCGCTTGGACCCTGCGTACCGTGAGCTCGCGAGCTCACGGGCAGGTGAGGCTACTACTTAGCCTTCTCCAGGATTTCGACGAGCCGCCAGCGCTTCGTTGCCGACAGTGGACGGGTCTCCATCAACGAAACCCGGTCGCCGGTGCCGGCGTCGCCGTGCTCGTCGTGCACCTTGACCTTCTTGGTGGTGCGGATGATCTTGCCGTACTTCGGGTGCCGCATACGGTCTTCCAGCTCGACGACGATGGTCTTCTCCATCTTGTCGCTGACCACGTAGCCGATGCGGGTCTTACGACGGCCGCGCGGCTTCGGGGTGGCCGGAGTGTGCTTGGGGCCCTTGGCGCCAGCGTCTTTCGCCGCAGCCTTGGGAGCGGCCTTGGCCGTCTTCGCGGGGGCTTCGTTCTTCGCCTCTGCCATTAGGAGTCCTCACCACCATTGGGCCCGGATGCCAGGCCAAGTTCGCGTTCACGTAGCACGGTGTAGATCCGTGCGATTTCATGCCGGACCACGCGGAGCCGACGGTTGTTGGCAAGCTGACCGGTCGCCATCTGGAAGCGCAAGTTGAACAGCTCTTCCTTGAATTCGCGCACCTTCTCGATCAACTCTTCGTCGTTGAGCTCGCGCAGTTCGCCAGGCGAAGTTCCCACTGCCATCAGAACTGATCCTCTCGGGTGACGATGCGTGCCTTGATCGGCAGCTTGTGGATCGCACGGGTAAGCGCTTCCCGGGCGGTCTGTTCGTTGGGGTAGCTGAGCTCGAAGAGCACGCGACCCGGCTTGACGTTGGCGATCCACCACTCCGGCGAACCCTTACCCGAACCCATCCGGGTCTCGGCGGGCTTCTTGGTCAGCGGACGGTCGGGGAAGATGTTGATCCACACCTTGCCGCCACGCTTGATGTGCCGGTTGATGGCGATACGAGCGGACTCGATCTGCCGGTTGGTGATGTAGGCGTGCTCCAATGCCTGGATACCGTAGTCACCGAAGCTCACCGACGTGCCACCGCTGGCAATCCCGCGCTGACGCGGGTGATGCTGCTTGCGGTGCTTGACCCTGCGGGGAATCAACATGATTCAGCTCTCCGTACTCTGCGCCTCGACCGCGGGCGCCTCGGCCGGTGCAGCGGCCGGCGAGGCAGTTGCCTCTTCGGCGCTCGATGCGGCGCGACCGGCCTCGGTGCTGGTCGCCGTCGTGCCCGCGGAACCGCTCCGACGCGGGCGGGTGCCCGACGGACGTTCGCGGCGCGGACGCTCGGCGCCAGCCGACGGCGCAACCAGCTCGCGCTTGCCGCCGACGATGTCGCCCTTGTAAATCCATACCTTCACGCCGATGCGGCCGAAGGTGGTCTTGGCCTCATACAGGCCGTAGTCGATGTCGGCACGCAACGTGTGCAGCGGCACCCGACCTTCGCGGTAGAACTCCGAACGGCTCATCTCCGCGCCACCGAGACGACCGGAGCACTGCACCCGGATCCCCTTGACGTTGGGCTGACGCATCGCCGACTGGATGGCCTTACGCATCGCGCGGCGGAACGCTACCCGGTTGCTCAGCTGCTCGGCCACACCTTGAGCGACCAATTGTGCTGTCGACTCAGGGTTTTTGACCTCGAGGATGTTGAGCTGAACCTGCTTGCCGGTCAGCTTCTCCAGGTCGGCGCGGATGCGGTCGGCTTCGGTGCCACGGCGACCGATGACGATGCCGGGACGGGCGGTGTGGATGTCCACCCGAACCCGGTCGCGGGTGCGCTCGATCTCCACGTCGGCGATGCCGGCGCGCTCCAAGCCGGTCGACAGCAGCTTGCGGATCGCCACGTCTTCCTTGATGTAGTCCGCGTACTGCTTGTCCGCGTACCACCGGGACTTCCAGTCGGTCGTGATGCCGAGGCGGAAGCCGTGCGGATTGATTTTCTGGCCCACTACTGCGAGCCTCCCTTCGCGTCCGAAGTCGCTTCAGTCTCAGTGGACTTCGCGGCGGATGCCTTCGCTTCAGATGTCTTTTTGGGGGTTGCCTTCTTGGCCGGGGCCTTCGCGGCGGCTGCCTTCTTGGCAGGCGCTGTACCGGCAGCCTTGCTGGCCTGCGCGCGGCGTGCGCGGGTCGCGCTCGCGGACTGCGAACCCCGCCCGTCCTTGATCGGCCGG
>CBAAAS010000013.1:0-15540 GCA_964658855.1 uncultured Mycobacterium sp. | reverse complement strand
TGCGAGTTGTTCGCTATCCGCACCGCCTCGTCGTCGCCGCTGTAGCGCAGCACCGACAGCACCGGTCCGAACACCTCTTCCTGGGCGATCGCGGAATCCGGCGCGACCTCGGTGAGGATCGTCGGCTCGAAGTAGAAGCCGCGGTCCAGCCCGGCCGGCCGGCCGCCGCCTGCGACCAGCTTGGCGCCGTCGTTGATCGCCTGATCGACGTGCGCCTGAACGCGTTTGCACTGTGCGTCGCTGATCAGCGGACCCATGGTGACGTCCGGATCGGCGGGGTCACCGACCTTGATCCCGCGGGCCAACCCGACCAGACGGTCGACCACCTCGTCGTGGATCGCATCGGGGAGCAGCAACCTGCTGTGCAGGATGCATGCTTGTCCGGCGTGGAATGAGCACGACTCGAACAACATTCGCTGCAGCACTTCGTCATCGAGCGACGCATCGTCGAGCACGATGCTGGCTGACTTGCCGCCAAGCTCGAGCAGCAGCCGCTTCATCGTTGCGCCGGCCGCGGACATCACCTCGCGGCCGACCACCGAGCTTCCGGTGAAACTGACCATGTCGATTCGGGGGTCGACCGTCAACAGCCTGCTGGCTTCGAGGTCGGTCGGCGTCACGACATTGACCACGCCCGGTGGAATGTCGGTGTGCTCGTTGATGATTCGGGCCAGCGCCAAGCCCGCCAACGGCGCCAGCGGCGACGGCTTGAGCACGACGGTGTTACCCGCAGCCAACGCGGCGCAGAGTTTCATCACGTTGAGGGTGTGCGGAAAGTTCCACGGCGTCAGAATCGACACCACACCCAGCGGTTCATAGCGCAGCAACGCCTTTCCCGCGGCGCCGTAGGCGTCGATCGGCTCTTCGACGGGATGGGTGGCCAGTTCGGCGGCGTTGAGTGCAACGAAACCCGGCCCCTCGACGTGGATCACCCGCTCGTTGGAGGTGCAGCCCCACTCCTGTTGTGCCAACGCATAGAACTCGTCGGCATGCGCCAGCAGCGCCCCGCCCAACTGGTTGAGATACTCTGCCCGCTGCTCGGGTCCGGCATCAGGCCACGGGCCGGAGTCGAATGCCGCTCGGGCGGCGGCGATCGCGCTGCCGACCTGAGCCTGGCTGGGATCAGGCACCGAGGCGATCACCGCTTCGGTGGCGGGGTTGACATCGTCGTATCGACCGCCGTCGGGCTCGACCCACCGACCGTCGATGTAGACCGCGTACGTGTCGATCAACGAGCGTGGGTCAGCCATACCCATTCCTTACACCTGTCGGTCTACTGTCGTCAATGCTCAACCTGGCAATCGGCTATTTCAGTTAAACCACAAGCATATTGACATCGTCAGTGCCGCGGGAGTAGACAGAGTGCACCGGACACATTGATATCATTTGTCCGATCACCGTCGAGGAGGCCGGGTGCACGTCAAGTCCAGCTCGGCGGTGCCCCTGCATTCCCCGGACTTCTACGCCGGCGATCCCTACCCCGCCTACCGCGACCTCCGGGCGACCGCACCGGTGTGCTGGAACGACGTGACCAACTTCTGGGCGCTGCTCAAGTACGAGGACGTCCGGTTCGTTTCGAGCAATCCGGCCACCTTCACCTCGACCCTGGGCATCACCATCCCGGATCCCGGATTGCCGAGCCCGGTGCAGCCGGGGAACCTGATCTTCACCGATCCGCCGCGGCACCGGCAGATGCGCAAGCTGATCAACTCCGGCTTCACCCGCCGTCGCGTGTCGGTGCTCGAGCCCAAGATCCGCGAGCTGGTCCGCGGCATCCTCGACGGGCTGGAGCCGAATTCGGTGCACGAGTTCGCCGAGACGATCGCCGCTCCGCTGCCCACCCGCCTGATCGCCGAGCTGATCGGCGCTCCACCGGATGACTGGGAGCAGTTCAGGACCTGGTCTGACGCGGCCACCGGAACCGCCGACCCGGAGATCGAACTCGACCCCCTGGTGGCGGCCGGTCAGCTGTTCGAGTACTTCCAGAAGCTGATCGGCGCACGGCGCGTCGAGCCACGCGACGACTTGCTGTCGGTGTTGGCCGGTGCCGAAATCGACGGCGACCGGCTCACCGACGAAGACCTACTGAATTTCGCGTTCCTGTTGCTGGTTGCCGGAAACGAGACGACGCGCAACCTGATCGCGTTGGGCACGCTGGCGCTGATGACACATCCCGACCAGCAGCGCCTGCTGGTCGACGATTCGTCGCTGATCCCCGCTGCCATCGAGGAGATGCTGCGGTGGAACAGCCCGGTGGTGCACATGGCCCGCACCGCGACCGTCGACGTGGATATCCGCGGTCAGCGGATCGCCGAGGGCGACGTGGTGGTGATGCTCTACCAATCGGCCAACCGCGACGAGGACATCTTCGGACCCGACTCCGAAGAATTCAAGGTGACCCGTCATCCCAACCCGCACATCGCGTTCGGCTGCGGTGAACACTCCTGCATCGGAGCTCAATTGGCCCGCCTGGAGGCGACAGTGATGTTCGAGGAACTGCTTCGCCGCTTCCCGCGGCTCGAGCTGGTCGGCCAGGTCGACCGGATGCGGGCCACCATGGTGCCGGGCGTGAAGCGGATGCCGGTGAGGCTCGGGGTCTGAGAAGATGCGCCTCGAATACACCGACGAGCAGGAGCAGCTGCGCGACGAGATCCGCGCGACGATGCAGCAGGTGATGACGCCGGCACGGCAGGCTGCCGTCAGTGAGCGGATGGAGGGCGGCCCCGCGGTACGCGACTGCGTGCGCGCATTGGCGGCTGCCGATCTGCTCGGCGTCGGTTGGCCCAAAGAGTTTGGTGGGCGCGGCTTCTCGGCGATCGAACAGTTCATCTTCGCCGAGGAGGCCCGGCGGGTGAACGCGCCGATTCCGCTGGTGACACTGAACACCGTCGGGCCGACACTGATGCACTACGGCACCGATGAGCAGAAGCAGCAGTTTCTGCCGGCAATCCTGGACGGCAGCGTCGAGTTCGCCATCGGCTACTCCGAGCCCGGCGCGGGCAGCGACCTGGCATCGCTGCGCACCACTGCCGTCCGTGACGGCGACGACTATCTGATCAATGGCCAGAAGATGTTCACCAGCGGTGCCGGGTACGCCGACTACATCTGGCTGGCCGTCCGCACCGACCCGGATGCCAAGAAGCACAAAGGCATTTCGATCTTCATCGTGCCGACCTCGTCTCCCGGGTTCTCCTTCCAGCCATTGCACACCATGCCTGGCGTGTCGACCTTCTACACCTTTTACGACAACGTCCGGGTGCCGGCCAGCGCGATCGTGGCGGGTGAGAATCAGGGCTGGCAGCTGATCACCACCCAGCTGAACTTCGAACGCGCCGCGCTGGGCAACCTCGGTGCACTCGAGCCGCTCTTCGAGCAGACGCTGCAGTGGGCGCGCAACACCGAACTCGACGGCGGCCGGGTCATCGACAAACCCTGGGTTCAGCAGGCACTGGCCCGGGTGGAGGCTGAGGTCGCGGCCTACAAGCTGATCAACCTTCGGGTCAACGCGGCCATGTCCAAAGGCATTCTCAACATGGGTGAGGCCTCGGCCGCCAAGGTGTTCGGCACCGAGCTGGCCCCACTGGTGGCCCGTCAGCTGCTGGAAGTGCTCGACCACAACGGGTTACGTCGCGGCGCCGATGCCCCGCTGCGTGGCGCATTGGAGTCTGCCTATCGGCTCGCGGTCATCAGCACCTTCGGTGGCGGAGCCAACGAGATTCAACGGGACATCATCGCGATGGCCGGCCTGGGTATGCCACGCGCGCCGCGCGACCTTCGCGCCACCGACAAATCAGGAGGATCCTCTCAGTGACCGACACTGACTTGCACGCCCAGCTGAAGGCGCTCGTCGGCAAACACACCGGTGGCTCCGAAAAACCTTCGCTGGCACCGGATCCGGTGAATCAGCCGATGATCCGGCATTGGGCATACGCACTCAACGACATGAACCCGGTGTACCTCGATCCGGAGTTCGCGGCGAAGTCCCGGTTCGGTGGCATCGTGTCGCCACCGGTGATGCTGCAAACCTGGACCATGCCGGCGCCGAAGCTCGAAGGGATCGGTGAGCGGGGCGGCTCCCCCGTCGAAATCACCAACAACCCCACCGCGTTTCTCGACGAGGCCGGATACACCAGCATCGTCGCGACCAACTCGGAATTCGAGATCAACCGCTACCCCAAGCTCGGCGACGAGATCAGCGCGACGTCGGTATATGAGGAGGTGTCCGAGGAGAAGACGACCGCGCTGGGCACCGGGTTCTTCGTCACCTGGGTGCTCACCTACAGCGATCAGCACGGGGAAGTGCTTGGCAAGCAACGATTCCGGGTCCTGCGATTCAAGCCGGCGAACTGATGGCGACCCGACTGGCACCGGCGATCAGCCCGGACACCGAATTCTTCTGGGGCGGGCTGCGCGATCGCAAGCTGTTGATCCAGCGCTGCAAGGGATGCGCCGCGGTGCGCAATCCGCCGCAACCGATGTGCCCGAAATGCCGTTCGCTGGAGTGGGAGGCGATCGAATCGTCGGGTCGCGGCACCGTTTACAGCTATGTGATGCCGCACCAGCCGCAGTTCCCGTTCTTCGACTATCCCTACATCGTGGCACTGATACAGCTGGACGAAGATGTCCGGATCGTGTCGAACCTGACCGACATCGACCCGGCCGACGTCCAGGTCGGGATGCCGGTCGAGGTCTACTACCGCGAGTTCGATGGAGAGCTTGTGCTGCACCAGTTCCGGCCGGCCGGCTGACATGGACTTCACGTTCACCGAAGAGCAGGAGACCATCAGCAAGCTGGCCCGCGATGTGCTGGAACGTCGCGCTACTCCCGAGCGACTGACCGAGCTCGAAGCAGGCGAGTCGCGCTACGACGCCGCGCTGTGGAAGGAGCTGGCGGGTGCCGACCTGTTGGGCGCCGCGCTGCCGGAGTCGTTGGGCGGCAACGGCGGCGGCTTCGTCGAGCTCGGTGTGCTGCTGGCCGAAGTCGGCTCGACCGTTGCACCGGTGCCCGCCTACGCGACGCTGCTGCTGGGCGCCGACCCGATCGCCCGGCACGGCAGTCCCGAACAACAGCAACGCTTCCTGCCCGGCGTCGTCGACGGGACCCGGATCCTGTCCGCGGGTTTGCACGAACCCGGCCGCTCCGACCCGACGAGACCGGCCACCACCGCCCGTCGCGACGGCACGACGTGGCGGCTGGACGGCGTCAAAGAGCTGGTCTCGTTCGGTCAGCTCGCCGACACCCTGCTGATCCCGGCCCGGATCGACGACGGCACTGACGGCGAGGTGGGCCTGTTCCTGCTGCCGACCGACGTTGCCGGCGTCGAGATCCGGCCGGTGACGACCACCAACCGCGAGCCGCACGCCGATGTATTCCTCGACGGCGCAACCGTAGCGGTGACCGATAAGCTCGAAGGTCCTGACGACAAAGTCGAATCTCTGCACACCCGCGCCCTGGTCGGATTGTGCGCGGTCCAGGTCGGCGTGGCAGAACGCGCACTGCGGATGGCCGCCGAATACACCACGGGCCGTGAGCAATTCGGGCGGCCGATCGGCAGCTTCCAGGCGGTTCAGCAGCGGATGGCCGACGCGTTCATCGACCTGGAAGCGATCCGTTGGACCACCTGGCACGCGGCCTGGCTGATCGCGGAGGGGCGCCCGGCGGACCGGGCAGCCCGGGTCGCGAAGTTCTGGGCCGCCGAGGCCGGCGCCCGGATCGCGGCCACCGCCCAGCACGTGCACGGCGGCATCGGGATCGACACCACCTATCCCCTGCATCGATATTTCTTGTGGGCCAAGCACAACGAGCTCACCTTGGGGTCGGCCACCCAGCAGCTGGTTCACCTCGGCAGCACATACCCGGAAGGACGGCTATGACGACCGCCAAATCCCGCACCCCCACCCTGCGGTGGGCCGACATCGAAGTCGGCGACGAGGTGACGCCGCTGGAGATCCCGCTGACCACCACGATGATCGTCGCGGGTGCGATCGCGTCCCGCGACTTCATGCCGGTGCACCATGACGCGGCCTACGCCAAGCAGCAGGGCTCACCGAACTTGTTCATGAACATCCTGACGTCGAACGGCTACTGCGTGCGGTTCCTGACCGACTGGGCGGGCCCCGAGGCGATGGTCACCAAACTGGCGATTCGCCTTGGCGTGCCGTCGTTTCCGGATGACCCGCTGCGCTTCACCGGAAGCGTCACCGGCAAGAGCGAACGGGGGCAGGGGCGAGACCGTGAAGGTTTGATCGAGGTCAGCTTCCAAGCGGCCAACAGTCTCGGCAACCACGTGTCCGGAACCGCGGTCCTGAGCCTGCTCGACGGGGCCCGCGCATGACAGTCTCCAAGCTGGCCGGAACGACGGCGATCGCCGGCATCGGCCAGACCGAGTTCTCCAAAGAATCCGGCCGCAGCGAACTGCAATTGGCGTGCGAGGCGGTCAGCGCCGCACTCGACGACGCCGGTCTCTCGCCCAGCGAGGTCGACGGCATGGTCACGTTCACCATGGACTCCAGCGACGAGATCGAGGTGGCCCGCAACGTCGGGATCGGCGATCTGACCTTCTTCTCCCGCGTCCCGCACGGCGGCGGCGCGGCGGCCGGCACCGTCGCGCACGCGGCGATGGCCGTAGCGGCGGGTGTTGCCGACGTCGTGGTCTGCTACCGCGCCTTCAACGAACGTTCCGGGATGCGCTTCGGCGGCAGTGGCCGCACCAGCGCCGAGACCCCGTTGTTCATGGCGCACTACGCCCCATTCGGATTGCTCACTCCCGCAGCGTGGGTCGCCCTGCACGCGCAGCGCTACATGTCCACCTACGGCGTCACCAACGAGGATTTCGGCCGGATCGCCGTCGTCGACCGGGCCCACGCCGCCACAAACCCCGACGCGTGGTTCTACGAGCGCCCGATCACGCTGGAAGACCATCAGAATTCGCGGTGGATCATCGAACCCGTCCTGCGACTGCTGGATTGCTGCCAGGAGAGCGACGGGGGCGTCGCGCTGGTCGTCACCAGCGCCGAGCGCGCCCGCGATCTGCGCCAGCCCCCGGCCGTCATCTCTGCGGCAGCCCAGGGCGCTGCGTACAACGGCGAGATGATGACCAGCTACTACCGTGACGACATCACCGGGCTGCCCGAGATGGGCGTGGTCGCGAAAAAACTGTGGGGCGATTCCGGCCTCAAGCCGAACGACATCCAAACCGCTTTCATCTACGACCATTTCACGCCTTTCGTGTTCACCCAGTTCGAGGAACTCGGATTCTGCGGGCGCGGTGAGGCGAAGGACTTCGCCACCGTGGAGCGACTGTCACTGGGTGGCGAGTTGCCGATCAACACCAATGGCGGTCTGCTCGGCGAGGCCTACATCCACGGGATGAACGGGATCACCGAGGGGGTCCGCCAGGTTCGCGGGACGTCGCACAACCAGGTCGACGAAGTCGAAAACGTCCTCGTCACCTCGGGCACCGGCGTGCCGACCAGCGGGCTGATTCTCACGTCGAGTGGATGATTCGATGACGCACGCCACAGCGACCGACACGCGTGAACTCATCGTCGAGTCCGCCTTTACCTGCTTCCGCAAACAGGGGCTGCAGAAGGCCACCATCGTCGACATCGCCAGGGCGGCAAACGTTTCCCGCAGCACGATCTACGAGTATTTCCGCGACAAGGCCGCCATTGTCGAGGCGTGCGCCGAGCACACCTCCGAGCAGTTCTATCGGCAGATGTCCATCGCGATGGACCGCGGCGGCTCCTTGGAGGAAAAGCTCGCCCGCGCAGCCGTATTCGTCACGCAGGCCCGGCGAGTCATCGCCTCAGAGAAGTACTTCGACGAAGAAGCGGTCAGCCTGCTGCTGACCAAGGATGCCGCGGTGTTACTCAGCGAATGTGTCGACTTCCTGGCGCCGCACCTGGCTGCCGCCAAACTCACCGGCGAAGTACGCAAGGACCTCGACATCCAGGCCAGCGGCGAATGGTTCGCGCGAATCCTGTTCTCGCTGTTCAGCACACCGTCGTCCACGCTGAACATGGACAACCCGGACGTGGTGGCGGATTTCGTGCGGGCACATGTGGTGCAGGGCTTCGCCAACGACCGTGCGAGGCCGCGACGGGCAGTCAGCCCCTAGCAACGTGGCCGGGACGTCCCGCCGCATCGCGGGCAATAAGTCCGGACTCTTCGAAGGCGTCCAACCAACCCTCCATGGGCCACCAGCCCCAGCGCCGATAAAAGATTCGCGCATTACGCACGATGTCATCGACATGCGCGACGGGCGGATCGGCGGTGGGATGAAACTGATGGAATGCATGCGCGCCGCCTATCCAATGCATCGAGATGCTCTGCGCCGCAGCACATTGAGCGAAGTCGGTATCTTCACCACCGTATCCCCGATATCGCTCGCAGAAGCCGCCGACCGTGGTCCAGGTGCTTGCGGTGACCGCAAACGACAGTGACCAGAACAATGCGTAGTCGGTCGCTCTGACCACGTCGTCGTCGGGCGGGTTCGGTCGCGCCGGATGCGGATTGATATGCGCCCGCAGATCGTCAAGCACGTAGCCACCGGGTTCCGGCGGCGGTAGATATGTCACCGGTCCGCACAGCAGCGCATCGGCGTATCGCGACTGCTCGGCCGTGTCGTGATATCGACCGATCAGGTCAGAGTCGGGAATGCAGTCGACGTCGAGGAAGATCAGCAACTCAGCGGCCTCGGCCAGTGCAGCAGCCGCGCCCACATTGCGGCCACGGGCGATCGGCAACGGCTCCGCAACGTCGAGGTCCACGACGGTAGCCGGCGAGCCCTCGTCGGCGACGATGTCGGCGACGTGCAGATCATCAAGCGCGACGACGATGTGCATATCCGCCTGCCTGCTGCTGCGCGCCAATCCTCGCAGCTGACGCCGCAAGTGGGGCCCCCGGCCGCGCACCGTCGTAATGACGGCAGTCCTCACGTGGCGCTCACCGTCGCACACTGTCGAGCAGTCGCCTCGATCGCGCGGGCGGCGCGAGCAGCGGCGCCGGATACTTGCCAGCGGGTCCACCTGTCCGGATCGCTCGCCAGGGCACGGGCGATCAGAGCCGGCCATGCCTGAGCGTCCGGCCAGTATTGAACGACGGTGGCCAGCCGGTTCATGCGCAGGACCTCGGCGGTGGCCGCCTGCTCGCCGTAAGGACGCGGTTGGGCGATCACCACGGTTCTCCGCCTGGCTGCGGCGACGTCCGCGACAGAACTTTGGCCGGCGTGCGTGACAACTACATCGGCGGCACAGATCTGCTGCCACGGATCGTCGACCCAACAACCATCTGTGCCACCGATCGCTGTCCACGTCGTCCCCGGACATGCCGCCGCGCACTCGTCGACCGCGGCACCGAAATGCTCACTTGCTCCGGCGAGAACAAGGACTTGGGGATTCGACGACGCGGCCCTGCGGTCGTCAGGCGAACAGTGCCTGCCATCAAAGCGGCTGATGCCGCCGACGTAACTGGTTTTTTCGGAATAGGGTCGCAGCCACGACGGGACGAGAAACTCTTGCGGCCAAGCCGCGATGATGTGATCGGCCAGCCGATGAACGAGCTCGTGCGGGGCGTCGAAACGATTGCCGGGCAGTGCGACCACAATTACCGGGACGCCTAGCAGACGTGCGAACACCGCGACTTCCACCGAAACGTCGGTGACGATCGCGGAAGGCTGCGCGGCGGCTACCCAACGAGCAACCGCATCCATCCGCGCCCGAAATCCACTGTCATGATGCGGCGCCCAATGCAAAGCGCCGTGCGCGGTGGGTTCGGCCACTCGGTCTGCTTGGTCGTCACGCGGTAGCTTCATGACTTCGGTGAACGGATGCGGAGCCGGAATGTCCAAAGAGCTCAATGCCGTACTGGGGCAACGCAGCTGTGCGCAGATGCTCTTCGCCCGCGCCAGATGCCCGAACCCTTGATGGTGGATGTAGTAGCCGATCATGGCCGTCCTCACAGTGCTCGATCATGTTCCGGTACAAATTCAGATAGGCGCTCAACATGGCTTCGGCGGAGCAATGCCGCAGGGCGTGTTCCCGTACCTCGGCACGTGGTAATCGAGTCGCGCGCGGTATCACGTCGGCCATTGCGGCGACATCGCCCGCAGGTACGAGTCGGCCCGACTGCTGCGTAACCAGTTCAGGAATACCGCCGCGAGCGAACGCGACCACGGGAGTGCCGCTGCACATCGCTTCGGCGACGACGAGGCCGTAAGGCTCGTCCCACACCGGGGTCACCAAGGCGGCCGATGCCTGGCCGACCAATGCGGCCAACCGGCCGTGATCGAGATGACCGGCGTAGGAAACCTCTTCGCCCAGCTGTGGTTTCACCTGCTCCTCGAAGTACTTCGAGTCCGAAATCGGGCCGGCGAGCACAAGCGGCCAGCCGGCCTGGCGGGCCGCCAAGATCGCCAGGTGGGGTGCCTTCTCCGCAGTGATCCGGCCGAACCACAGCAGCGGCCCGCCACCGGGTCCCAGCGGCCAGTTATCGGTGTCGATTCCGTTCGGGACCACGCTGATATGCGGAATCACGCTGCGCCACAACGTCGCCGTATGTCCGGAGACCGCCGCGAACTGTGTGCCCAACCCGCCGGAAGCATCGATCGCCGATTCCAACCATGGTGTCGGCGGCGTGTGGACCGTGGTCAGCATTGGTGTGGACAAACTTGATGCCATGGCGACCGGTAGGTAGTGCAAGCTGTGATTGTGGATGACGTCGAAGTCGCGCCGACCAGAACCAGCGAGTTCCAACATCAACGTCAAGTAAGCGTGGTGATCTGCCATGAACGCTTCTGGCGACATGGATACATCCGCCCGTGCCGACTCCGACACCAGCAGCGGCCGTACCGCCAGTGTGCGGCAACCCGACTCGAGATCCGATCCAGCGGCGGCAAAGACCGAAACGTCGTGCCCGGCTCGGGAAAGCGCCCGCGACAGGTGCCACACGTGAGCTTCCAGGCCACCGGCGAACGGCTGGCTGATTGGAAAGCGGCTCGAGGCTATCAACGCGATCCGAAGCTGTGTGCTCATGCCGAGACGCTCCGGTACAGACATCGGTGCGCCGCAGCGACTTCGGCGCGTTCGGTGCGCCGCTCCGGCCAAGTGGCCCGCGGGGCCGGCCGGCCCGCCACCCAGCGCTGATACGCATTATCGACTGCGCGCCGCAGAGATTCGGCATCGAAGTCATCCTCGGTGAAACCGAACACATCGCAGGGACGTTGCTGGTCGTAGTAGCCGCAACTCGGAACGATCAGCGCGGTGCCGAGATCGAAGCAGGCTTCCAACCAACCGGAATGACTGCCGAATCGATACGGCAGCAACGATACGGTTAGCGATGCCAGGTAGTCCCATAGTTCGCTGTCCGAGAAGTACGGGTGCACGCGGACGTCGACATGTTCGTATTTCCCGTAATCCAGTAACGCATGCCCGGCCTGCGGTGCATACCAATAATTAGCGGCATCGAAGATCTCGTCGTGGACGTCGATCTGAAGAATGGCTTGCGGCAGTACCGGAAGGATGTCGACAAGCGCATCGATGATCGGCAGCGGATCCATGTTCGCGCGAAGACTTTTGGCGTGTATTCCGATGACAAATCGTTCCCCGGCAGGACGGGGTCGCTCGATCCAGTCGCGCTCGAGGACATGCGGGTGCGGCAAGACTCGCGACGATCGGCCCCACCGACGCTGGATCAGCTGCCCGGCACCGGGTGTCAGCGTGATCAGCTCATCGGCGGCTGCGACGAGGACGTCCTGCAGAACGGAGTGCGCCTGCGGGTCGGGATGGTGCGGGTTGCGTAAGTCGTGCATGGTGTACAGCAGTGGCTTCTCGTGCTCTTTGAGTTCCTGTGTCACCGCGGTGAGCACGTCCGGCGCGATGGCATCGAACCCGAAGTGCACATGGAAAACGTCGAACCGATCACGATTCGCGGTCACCCATCCCGGTTCGAGCATCAATGGAGGCCACCATCCCCCGGGCACGATGCGACCGTCCTCAGGCACCGGATCATGCAGTCGCACAACGTCGTCCGCTCCATCTGGGTACGATAGGTGACGCACATAAACGTGCGAAGCCGGCACCGAAGCAACGCGCAGCAATTCTCCCCCTGAGCAACAGACTGATGAGCCGACACAAGGAGAAGGCGCTGAGTGGTATCTCCTGACGTCCACAGATCCATTCCTGCAGACTGAAGAATGAGACTCCGTTTTAATACCCGGCGCGGGGCGGACCTAACCAGCGCCAGCGGCTAAGCCGGTGTGATTAGGGCCGCAGCATGACCTTGACCGCGCCGTCCTGTTTTTTCTGGAAGATCTCGTAAGCGTGCGGGGCCTCGTCGAGCGGTAGCACGTGTGTCGCGAACGTATCGACGCCGAGTGGGTCGTCGTCGGTCAACAGCGGCATGATGTCGTCCACCCACCGCTTGACGTTGGCCTGTCCCATCCGCAGGGTCACCTGCTTGTCGAACAGGGTGAGCATCGGCAGCGGATCCGCCATCCCCCCATACACACCGATCAGTGAGATCGTGCCGCCGCGCTTCACGATGTCGATGGCGGAGTACAGCGCGCTTAGCCGGTCCACACCTGCGGTCTGCATCAGCCGTTTGCCGATCGAGTCCGGCAACAGTCCGGTCGCGGTCTGGGCCAGTTTGGCGACCGGTGAGCCGTGCGCTTCCATTCCCACCGCGTCGATCACCGACTCTGCGCCACGGCCGTCGGTCAGGTCGTGAATTGCCTCGACCAGGCCGGAGCCGACTTCGCGCAAGTCGACGGTCTGGATGCCGCGTTCCTCGGCGCGGGCGAGTCGCTCGGACACCAGATCGATGGCGATCACTCGGTAACCAAGGTGCTGGGCAATGCGCGCAGCCATGTCCCCGATCGGGCCCAGGCCGAGCACGGCAACCGTTCCGCCGTCGGGAATGTTGGCGTACACAACTGACTGCCACGCCGTCGGTAGCACGTCCGAGAGATAGACGAATCGCGAATCCGGCGGTCCTTCAGGGACTTTGATGTGGGTGAACTGAGCCTGCGGCACCCGCAACAACTCGGCCTGGCCACCGGGGACCTCGCCGTAGAGTTCTGAGTAGCCGAACAAGGCGGCGCCCATACCCTGGTCGCGCACCTGTGTCGTCTCGCATTGGGTGTAGAGCTGGTGGTCGCACATATGACAGCTGCCGCAGGAAATCTGGAACGGGATCACCACCCGATCCCCGACCCGCAGGTCTCCCGTCTCGGTGCCGACCTCACGGACGATTCCCATCGGTTCGTGGCCGAGGATGTCACCGGGTTTCATGAACGCGCCGAGGACTTCGTAGAGGTGCAGATCTGAACCGCAGATGTTGGTTGATGTCACCTCGATGATGGCGTCGGTGGGTTCTTCGATCTTGGGGTCGGGCACCGACTCGACGCTGACGTCGCGTTTGCCCTGCCAGGTGACAGCTTTCATCTACAGGCGATACCCGTCTGGCAGCTGCCGAAACGACGTGGCTAGTGGCCCCGCTGTGCCAACGCCCGCATGAAGAACGTCAGGTTCGCCGGCCGCTCGGCCAGCCGCCGCATGAAGTAGCCGTACCACTGGGTGCCGAACGGCACATAGACCCGGACCCGATTGCCTGCCGAAGCGAGTCTTCGCTGCTCGGGCTCCCGAACGCCGTAGAGCATCTGGTATTCGAAATCATCGGTGGTCCGGCCCGTTTCGCGGGCCATGGTGGCTACGGCGTCGATGATCACCGGATCATGCGAGGCCACCATCGGATACCCGGGACCTGCCATCAACACCCGAAGGCAGCGCAGGTAGGCGGCGGTGACTGCCGCAGCGTCCCGGTGTGCCACCGATGCCGGTTCGTCGTAGGCGCCCTTGCACAACCGAACCCTGGCACCGGACGCGGCGAACTGCTCGCAGTCACCCACCGTGCGCCGAAGGTAGGCCTGCAAAACCACACCCAGCCAAGGAAAGTCAGTACGCAGTCCGGCGGCGATCGACAGCGTGGAATCGGTGGTGGTGTGGTCCTCGGCATCCAGGGTCACCCAGGCGCCGATCTGCTCGGCGCGCTCACAGATGCGGTGGGCGTGCGCGAGGGCGATCTTCTCGCCGTCGCGATTAAGCGCCTGTCCCAGCGCGGACAACTTCAGCGACACCTCCAACGGGCGCGCGGAGGAGCGGGAGGCATCCGGCCGCCGACCCAGCGCGTCGAGCAGATCGAGATAGGCAGTCACGGTGGCATCCGCGCCGACGGCATCGGTGACCTGCTCACCCAGATAGTCGATGCTGACCAGGCGGCCCGAATCACGCAGTGCCGCAGTGCTGTCAAGCACCCGGTCCTGTGTCTCCCCGGATACGAACCGGTTGACCACCTTGCGCGTGACCGTCAACCGTTCGGCGGTGTGCTGCAAGCTGTGCGAGCGGCCGGCGGCCAAGATCGCCGGACGCAGCGTCTTGGAGAAGAGGTCGAGCCCGATAGGCACGACCCGCTGCGCCCGGCTTCGCCGCGCTGGCGATCGCGCCGCCACTAGTCGGCCGCCATGTGCGGGTAGCGGTGGTCGGTGGCCGGGACGAACGTCTCCTTGATCGAGCGGGCCGACGTCCAGCGCAACAGGTTCTGCGCCGAGCCGGCCTTGTCGTTGGTGCCCGAACCGCGGGAGCCGCCGAACGGTTGGCGCCCTACCACCGCCCCGGTCGGCTTGTCGTTGACGTAGAAGTTGCCCGCCGCGAACCGCAGTCGGTTCTGTGCAGCGAGTACGGCGTCGCGTTCGTCAGCGATCACCGCACCGGTCAGCGCGTAACGCGATCCGGTGTCGATGATGTCGAGGACGCGGTCGAAGTCGTCATCTGGGTAGACATAGACCGATAGCAGCGGGCCGAAGTATTCGGTGGCGAACGACTCGTCCGTCGGGTCGTCGGACAGCAGCACGGTCGGCCGCACGAAATAACCTTCGCTGTCGTCGTATTCGCCGCCGACCGCGATGGTGACCCCAGACGCGCCTTTCGCACGTTCGATCGCAGCGACGTTCTTCGCGTACGCCCGCTGGTCGATCAGCGCCCCACCGAAGTTGGTCAGGTCGGCGACGTCGCCGAACGGCAGTTCGGCGGTGGCGGCCAGGAAATCGTCGCCCATCCGCTGCCACACCGAGCGCGCGATGAACGCCCGCGAGGCCGCCGAGCACTTCTGGCCCTGGTAGTCGAACGCACCGCGAATCAGCGCGGTAGCCAGCACATCTGGTCGCGCCGAACGATGAGCCAGCACAAAGTCTTTGCCACCAGTCTCGCCCACCAGTCGCGGATAGCTCTGATAGTGACCGATGTTCGCGCCGACCTGCTGCCAGAGATGCTGAAAGGTCGCCGTCGATCCGGTGAAGTGAATACCCGCCAGCCGTGGATCGGCCAGCGCCACTTCCGACACCGCATAGCCGTCGCCGGTCACCATGTTCACCACACCGGGCGGCAGTCCGGCCGCCTCCAGCAGTTGCATGGTCAGGTAAGCCGACAACGTCTGCGTCACCGACGGCTTCCACACCACGGTGTTTCCCATCAACGCCGGCGCGG
>CBAAAS010000012.1:9107-15569 GCA_964658855.1 uncultured Mycobacterium sp. | reverse complement strand
GGCCTGTCGGTGCCAGCGGTGCAGGCCCATTCCGAGTCTGGCCAAGGGTCGTCGCAGACCGATGGCATCGTCGATCGCGGGGCTCACCGATACTTTTGTCGCCGAATCGATTTCGACCACCGTGCACCAATCAGTCCGGTAGCTCCTGCGGTTGACATCCCACTCGGGATACTTCACTCCGCGAGTGCTCAGATCGACAGCGTGATCGGTGACATCCTCGCTCGCCGCGGTCGCCAGCGACGACACCGCGTACGCGCCGCGTGTCCCGGAGTTGGTGCGATGCGTCGGGTTGTCCGCGCCGGGCGGACCTCCACCGCTTCCGGTTTTACGTGCCGACGACAGCATCTTCTTCAGCCACTTGCCGATGGACCCGCCGCCCACCGGGCTGGTGAACAGGTCTGGGTCGTCGGTGTCGTCGACTTCACCATCGTCAAGCTCTTCCAATTCCTGACGCTTCGTGCCGCGTGGAACGTGCGCGGGCCCCTCCTGCTCGGTTTGCTTGGCCGCCCGCGCGGCAGCGGTGATCAGCTTGCCGACGCGCAGGACACCGAAGTCCGGCGGCGGATCGTCGACCGCTTCATTTCCGGACGCCAGGCTCAGCGATTCCGCGGGCGAGTTGCTGCGGCGCGCGATGTCCGGGTTGCCGAGCGACCCCAGCACCCTTGGCAGCACATCAGCATTGGCGGCCAGTGCGCGATGCCCTTCGATCACCAAATATCTTTTGGCCCAACGTGAATGGCGGACCAGCGGACGCACGACGTCGGGATCGAGACTGCCTGCGGCAATCATCGATGCCTGCACGGCGACGGCGGCCAGGTTCGTCCGGGTCGGCAACGACGGGTCGACGAAAACTGTCTGTCCATCCGTCCATGGCAGCTCGCCAGGTCGCTGCGCATCGACGGCCACCGCGCGTCCGGCAAATGCTGAGGCGAGCATGCCGAGGCTGCGCAGTCGGTCGGCATCAACGTCTTCCGCCACCGGTACCTCCGCCCGAGGTCCAAACCAAATATCTGTTCCAGCGTAAAGTGGCATCTTCGGTGCCGTCAACGAGGGGGCTGATCGACGCCGCAAACCGCAACCAAATACTTGTCATTGCAGCTCAGGACCCGGCTGCACGCCGTTAGTCTGCCGACATGCAGACTCTGCTCTTCAGGCTCGGCCTGGTCCTGTTTTTGATCGGCCTGCTCACTGGCTTCGCCATTCCCGCGCTGAAGAATCCGCGCATGGCGTTGTCGAGTCATCTCGAGGCGGTCCTCAACGGCATGTTCCTCGTGGTGCTCGGCCTGCTCTGGCCGCACATCGACCTACCTCACGCGTGGGGGGTCGCCGCAGTGCTCTTGATCGTGTACGCCGCCTACGCGAATTGGTTGGCGTCACTGCTCGCGGCATTCTGGGGTGCGGGCCGCAAACTCGCGCCGATCGCGGCAGGCGATCACGAGGGCACAGCGGCAAGGGAAAGCGTCGTCAGCGTCCTGCTGGTGTCGCTATCCGTGGCGATCGTCGTTGGCATCGTCATCGTCGTTGTCGGGATCTGAGGATGAAATCTCTGCGTGAAACCCGTAGTGAACGAAGGAGAATCGTATGACTACACCTGAAACTCAAGCAGCACCGCCCGAAGGCACCGTGACCGTGACAGAGAGCGGCGCAGGGACTTACACGCAGAGCATCACCGCCGGGAGTCACCGGCTTGTCGCCGACGAGCCGGTGCCGATTGGAGACGACAAGGGCCCAAATCCGTACGATCTGCTACTAGCCGCGCTCGGGTCATGTACCTCGATGACAGTGCGGATGTACGCCGACCGCAAGGGCTGGCACCTCGATCGAGTTCAAGTAACGCTGCGACACAAGCGGATTCATGCGCAGGATTGCGCCGACTGCGAGACCAAAGCCGGGTGGGTCTCCCATATCGATCGTGAGATCGAGTTGGGCGGCGACCTCGATGACGAGCAACGGCAGCAGTTACTACATATCGCCGAACGCTGCCCGGTCCATCAGACGCTGAAATCCGAGGTCGACATCGCTACGTCGCTACGGTGATCGAGGTGACGCACGACCAGCCAGATTTGGTCAATGGGTTGAATGCCTTGTTCGAGAATTGCGCCAGCTTGCTTTCTCCGCGTAATGCTCAACAAATCGGCGGGCACTGGGGTATCCAGCCGGGAGGCCCGTAATTCGGAGGTGGCGCCGGCGGTGGAGGATCGGGTCCCTCCCAAATGCTGGAGCGGTTGTGCGGACCCTCGTCGATGTTGCCCGCTCCCTCGGCCACGTTGTACCAGGTATGGCAGACGTTCATATCCCACCGGACACCTTGATACGGTCCGCCGCGATCGATGTACAAAGAATCGCCGGGGCACCATCGATTGGGTCCGTAGCCGCAGACATTGCCGACGTGGCCGGGCTCGCACGTTGCCTGCGCGGCGCCTGCCGGCGACAGCCCAAGGCCGCCGACCACTAACACGGCGGTTACCACTCCCCCGGTCAGTCGCTTCATGACATGCGGCCTTACTGACCCGGCGGACAGGGCGCCGGTATGAAGAGGGCCCAGCATTGCCGCTGAGGTTGCGGTGGCGGTGGTGAAGGTTCGGGAGGTGGCGGTGGATCATCCGGATCATCCATGTGCCAAACAACCGGCGTCAGAACAGGTTTGGCCTGAGCGATAGCTGAGGCCGGCCCCATCCCCACTACCGCGACGCCGCCGGTCAGCAACGCGCCTGCAATGATCCGATTTAGACTGCAGAAAGTGCCCATGATGCGATGCCTCTTTTATTCGTCGCAGCCTCGCGGGGCCGCCTGCAACAAATTGTCCGCCTCGCGCGGGCCGAAAACATGGGGCAATTGACCCATCTCGTGCTTCGCGGGCAAGCGCACTATTGGGTCATTTCGCGATCTGAACCAGCGAACCCAGAATGATTTCCTCTACGGGGACAAGCGATGTCACATTCAATCCGACGAGCTCGTCGTAAGCGGCGTCGCCGTAGTCACCCATGGACAGAGTCGTACCAGCGGCGCTGAAATCCGCCACTCCGGCCGTGAAGAATTCCTGGGCAATGGTGAGGCCGTTCGCGAAGCTGTCCGGCATTGGGATACGGAAGTGACGATCGCGGTCTCGGCGGTACCTGGATACAGCCGCACAACGCCCCGTCCACTCACAATTCAGCCCGTCATCGCCTCAGGTGAGAGAACATCAAACTTATGAACGACGGACGCACACTGCGGGGCATCGACAGGTGACTTCTCGCGACGGACAACGACCGGTGATCACGCTTCCGCAGTTCCGGAAAGCCATCTGGCTGATGCCCGCTGCGTACTTTCTGCACATCGTCGAGGAATACCTCGGCGGTTTTCCAACCTGGGTGACAAACGACGTTCATGGGAGCTTCAACAACACCGGTTTCGCCATCAACAACTTTGCCTTCATGCTCATCCTGTTGACACTCGTCTTCGTGAACTTCCGCAAAAGCACTCCCCTTCGCGGCATTCTCCTCGTGGTCTTCGCCAGCGGAAACCTGTTCTGGGACGCCCTCTTTCATCTAATCATGACGCCGATCCTCGACCGTTACTCACCGGGCGTGGTCACCGCTATGCTGCTCTACTACCCGATCTGCATTCTGATCGGCGTCATTATCATCCGTGACAAGATCCTCGCGCCGCCCCAGTTCGTCGCGGCACTACTGGGCGGACTGACCCTGTTTGGTTTCGTCGTCTGGTATGGCCTGTTCCACTTCGCCACCTGAGCGCGGCCAGCCCCCGAACAACACGTCCCCCGGGTTAGGGAAACAACCCGCACGGGACGGGGCCGCACATCTGAGGAGCCATCGCTCCCTCGATAGGAACGGCATTACCGGGCCCACCAAAGTGGTAGTCGTGGCATACAGTCGGGTCCCAGTTCGCCCCCCGTACGGGTAGGTCGCCCGGGCACCAGTGTCCTAGCGGCGCAGGACCGGGCTGGGCTTGGGCGGCACCTGCGGCCAGTCCCAGTCCGGCCACCGCGATGCCGCCCGACAGCAGCGCTCCGGCAATGATCCGGTCAAGAGTGCAGTGCATGTTCATGTCGTGATGCCCCTTGTTCGTCGCGGCCTCGCAGCCTCTATAGAGGATTTTCCGCCTCGCGAGGGGGCAACACATGGGGCATCTACCCCATTTGTCTGCTAGTGCGCGCACGAGAAAGCCCCCGCCAATGGCGGGGGCTTTCTCGTCAACTTCTAGTGGGCGTGACCGTGGTGATGACCGGCGTGGTCGTCCTCGTCGTGGCTTACTTTCTCCACAGTCGCGGTCTCGGTGCTCAGCGGATCCACCGCCGGCGACGTCGACGTTCGACTTGTCAGATTGCCGCAATGGGATCGATCGCCACCGCCGCGCCGAGCAGGAGTTCCTGCACTGGCAGAACGTAAGCGTCGAACCCACCGATCAATTCTGAGTAGGTACCGGCGCCGTAGTCACTTGCGGAAAAATCGATGGCAGCGTTGGAGAGCAGCCCTTGACCCTCGTTGAACAGTATCTGCGCTTCTTCTAATGCGTCGGCGAAGCTGTCCGGAGCAGATAGCTCGCCAAGGAAAAGGGAGGAGGTGATTGGGTCGCCCTCCAGCGCTTGGACTGTCCCTAATAACAGGTTGTCCGTTGCGGCCACCGAATCCTGGTCCACACCGTCAAAAGTATTCGCCAAGCCAGGTACGAAATAACCGCTGCCGAAATCCGTGAACGCCCTCGTGAAATCGGCTTGACCAGCGGCGTAGTCGCCATCGATCGCGTCGATGATCAAGGCAGTGTCGTCGGCGCGAGCGGTCGGTGCGGCTGCCGCCGACATCATCGCGGCGGCGCCGAAGGCACCCACAGCCGCGGCAAGGCCGACCAGAATTCTTGATCGTGTGTCACTCATGGAGTGCTCCATTCTCTGTGCCCCCCATCACGCGGATGAAAAATACATAAGCTTTCGCTTAGATCACCGTAAGTGGCCTGGTGACGGCGGATCAATAAGGGATTTCCCTACATTTGGATCCTGCGGCACACCCCGTGCCAAGTCAGAGCGAAAACGGGACAGAACGCAAAACACCCCAGCCCAAGTAGGGCCGGGGTGCTCTGTACAGCCCGTTTCTAGTGGTGGTGACCGTGACCGTGGCCGTGGTCGTCAACTTCCTCAGCAGGCTTGTCGACAATCGCGGTCTCGGTACTCAGCACCATCCGTGCCACCGATGCCGCGTTGAGCACCGCCGACCGGGTGACCTTGACCGGGTCGATGACCCCGGCGGCACCCAGGTCGCCGTACTCCAGCGTTGCCGCGTTCAGCCCATGCCCGACCGGCAGTTCGCCGACCTTGCTGACCGCGACCGCTCCGTCGAGACCGGCATTGGTCGCAATCCAGAACAGCGGAGCACTCAGCGCGCGGGAGAACACGTCGACGCCACTGGCCTCGTCGCCAGAAAGCGATGCCTTCAGCTCGGTGAGCGCCTTGCGCGCATGCACGAGTGCGGACCCACCGCCGGGAACGATGCCTTCTTCCACTGCGGCCTTGGCCGCGGCGACCGCGTCCTCGACACTTTCCTTGCGCTTCTTGAGCGCGGTCTCGGTCGCGGCACCGACCTTGATCACGGCAACGCCACCGGACAGCTTGGCCAGCCGTTCCTGCAGCTTTTCGCGATCCCAGTCGGAGTCGGTGGCCTCGATCTCGGCGCGCAGCTGCTTGACCCGGCCTTCGATAGCGTCGGCGCCGCCACCGCCCTCGACGATCACGGTGTCGTCCTTGCTGACCACCACGCGACGAGCAGAACCGAGCACGTCGAGACCGGCCTCGCGCAACGAAAGCCCCACGTCGGGGTTGACCACCTGGGCACCGGTGACGATGGCCAAGTCCTCCAGGAATGCCTTGCGGCGGTCACCGAAGAACGGCGCCTTGACCGCGACGGCCTTCAGCGTCTTGCGGATCGCGTTGACCACCAGCGTCGAAAGCGGCTCGCCCTCGACGTCCTCGGCGATCACCAGCAGCGGCTTACCGGCCTCGGCGACCTTCTCCAGCAGCGGCAGGAGGTCGGGCAACGAACTGATCTTGTCGCGATGCAACAGAATCAGGGCGTCCTCCAACACGGCCTGCTGGGCGTCGAAATCGGTGACGAAATAGGCCGACAAGTAGCCCTTGTCGAAGCCGACGCCCTCGGTGAAGTCCAGCTCGGTGTTCAGGGTCGATGACTCTTCGACGCTGACCACGCCGTCGTGCCCGACCTTGGACATCGCCTCGCCGACCAGTGCACCGATCTCCTCGTCACGCGAGGAGACGGTGGCGACCTGCGCGATGCCGGCCTCGCCGGATACCGGGGTGGCAGCTGCCAGCAGCGCCTCGGACACCGCGTCCGCGGCCTTGCTGATGCCGTGTCCCAACGCGATCGGGTTGGCGCCGGCCGCGACGATGCGCAGGCCGTGCTTGATGATGGCCTGCGCCAGGACGGTCGCGGTGGTAGTGCCGTCGCCGGC
>CBAAAS010000012.1:0-9097 GCA_964658855.1 uncultured Mycobacterium sp. | reverse complement strand
GTCGTTGGTCTTGGTCGCCACCGACTTGACCAGCTGGGCGCCCAGGTTCTCGAATGGGTCTTCCAGGTCGATCTCGCGGGCAACGGTGACGCCGTCGTTGGTGATGGACGGTCCGCCAAAGGCTTTGGCCAGCACCACATTCCGGCCACGGGGGCCCAGCGTCACACGGACCGCGTCGGCGAGCTTGTCCACGCCGGCTTCCAGCGCCCGGCGCGCGGTCTCATTGAACTCAATCTGCTTGCTCATAAGTCTTTCTTGTTTCGTCTCAAAAGGGATCCGCCCCGGAAATCACCCACGGGTTTGACGTAGGGATCGCCGGGGCGGAACACGCCTCTAGGTCTCTAGGCGGTGAACCGTCGCTCTCGACTGCGCCGAGATTGCGATCACCTCTAGGTTTGGATTTACCTACTTGGCGACGACGGCAAGCACGTCGCGGGCTGAGAGGATCAGGTACTCCTCGCCCCCGTACTTGATCTCGGTGCCGCCGTACTTGCTGTAGATGACGGTGTCGCCTTCGGACACGTCAACCGGAATCCGCTTCGAGCCGTCCTCATCCCACCGGCCGGGGCCGACGGCAACGACTTTGCCCTCTTGGGGCTTTTCCTTCGCGGTGTCAGGGATGACCAGACCAGATGCGGTCGTGGTCTCGGCCTCATTGGCCTGTACGAGGATCTTGTCCTCGAGTGGCTTGATGTTCACGCTCGCCACGATTGGAACCCTCCACTTTTAGTTGGTAGCAGGTTCGGAGCGGTTGCCCCGATTTACCCAGGTGCTTCGGCTTTCGTCCGTGCCTGCGCGTCGTCGTCGCGGGAGCCGACGCAGGGATTGTTCGATTGCCACCTAGCACTCTATACATGCGAGTGCTAGCACTCAAGGCTGGGCTGGTGCTTTAACGGACTTGACCTCTGACCACCGGCAGGCCGGGGTCGCTGGCCACATCAAGGGGCGACGAGGACGCACCGGCGGCCACCAGGTGTGCGGCGAAGGAAGCGATCATCGCGCCGTTGTCGGTGCACATCCGCAACCGCGGGATACGCAGCGCCAGGCCGGCGGCCTCGCACCGCTGCGCGGCCAACTCCCGCAGCCTCGAGTTGGCCGCCACGCCGCCGGCGACCAGCAGCGTGGACACCCCCAACTCGGTGGCGGCGCGGACCGCTTTCATGGTCAGCACGTCGGCCACCGCCTCCTGGAATCCGGCGGCGACATCGGCGGTCGACGCATCCGGGTGGCTTTCGACGTAGCGCGCGACCGCGGTCTTGAGGCCGGAGAAGCTGAACGCGTGCCTCTCGTCGCGCGGGCCGGTCATGCCGCGGGGAAACACGATCGCAGTGCCGTCGCCGGTCCGGGCCAGGTCGTCGAGCAGCTTGCCGCCGGGATATCCGATGCCCAGAAGCCGGGCCACCTTGTCGTAGGCCTCCCCCGCGGCGTCGTCGACGGTGCTGCCCAGTTCGACGATCGGCTGGCCGAGCGAGCGCACATGCAGCAGGTGGGTGTGACCTCCGGATACCAGCAGCGCCACGCTTTCGGGCAGCGGTCCGTGCTCGTAGACGTCGGCCGCCAGGTGGCCGCCCAGATGGTTGACCGCGTAGAACGGCACGTTCCAGGCCGCCGAATACGCCTTGGCCGCAGCCACTCCCACCAGCAGCGCGCCGGCCAGGCCGGGCCCGATGGTGGCCGCGACGACGTCGGGTTTTTCCAGGCCGGCGGTGGCCAGGGCCCGGCGCATGGCCGGCCCGAGCGCCTCCAGGTGCGCCCGCGAGGCGACCTCGGGCACCACGCCGCCGTACCGGACGTGCTCGTCGACGCTGGACGCGACCTCGTCCGCCAACAGCGTCACGGTTCCGTCGTCGTCGAGCCGGGCGATGCCGACACCGGTTTCGTCGCAGGATGTTTCGATCGCCAGAACTACGGTCACAAGACCTCCCGTCGCATCGTGTACGCGTCCGCACCGCTGATCCGGTAATACCGCTTGCGCAGGCCCACATCGGTGAAGCCCACGCTGCGGTACAGCGCGATCGCTGTCACGTTGTCGGTGCGGACCTCCAGATGCACGACGGAGTTTCCGGCGATCATCAGCAACTCATCGAGCATTCGCCGGCCGATACCGCGGCCCTGGAATGCGGGGTCGACGCCGATGGTGTGGATTTCGTATTCGAACGGCGGCGTGCGGCCCAACCGCGAGATCCCTCCATAACCGACCAATGTGTCGCCCTCGCGGGCCGCGACGTAGTGATTGTGGTCGGCAGCGAGCTCGCGGACGAATGCGATTGTGGGCCATGGGTCGTCGCCGGGAAACAGTTGAGCTTCCAGCTCGGCGCAACGGTCGGCGTCGGATTCGGTCAGCCCGTCGATGGTCACGGTCATTGGGCGGCCCGCTCGGCCAGCGTCTTGGCGTCCGGTCGCCGCAGGTACAGCGGCACCAGCGCGGCGGGCGCCTGCGACCAGTCGGCCACTGCCGCAACGAGGCCGACCGAATCGGGATACAGCGGTTCCACGCATGGCAGCCCGAACTGCGCCGCGTGGTCCGGCGAGCCGGCGACCGACTGCGCCGGCCCCGGGTCGACGTCGGCCGGCGCGCTGACCGCTGGACCTTCGATGCGAACGCCGTCGCGGTAACGGGCCCAGTAGATCTCGCGCCGACGGGCATCGGTGACCACCAATACCTCGCCGCTGGTCTGCCCGCCAATGGCATCGAGGCTGCAAACCCCGTGCACCGGAATGTCCAGCGCGTGACCATAAGCCGACGCGGTCGCCATCCCGACCCGCAGGCCGGTGAACGGGCCGGGGCCGCAGCCGACCACCACCGCGTCCAGCTCAGCCATCGATCGCCCGGCATCCGCCAACGCGGCCAACACATTCGGGGTGATGCGTTCGGCATGCGCGCGGGCATCGATACTGACCCGCTCGGCCAGCAGGATGCCATCGGCGACGACACCCGCCGTCACCGCGGGAGTCGACGTGTCGATGGCCAACACCAGACCACTCATGGGCCGTTCCATTGCCACGTCGCAGTTCGGCTGTCGGAGTTGCTGATTCGTTCAAGCCGGACGTCGAGATGCCGGTCGGACAACCGTTCCGCCAGGCCTTCGCCCCACTCCACCACGACGACGGCATCGTCGAGTTCGGTATCGAGGTCCAGACTCTCCAGCTCGTCGAGCAGGTCGGCGCCGGTGTGGTCGAGTAGCCGGTAGACGTCGACGTGAATCATCGCCGGAGCGCCGGTCCGCTTCGCCGGATGCACCCGCGCCAGCACGAATGTCGGGGAGGTCACCGGCCCGTCGACATCCATCGCTGCGGCAATTCCTTTGGCCAGCACGGTTTTTCCAGCGCCAAGCGGGCCGGACAGGACAACGACGTCGCCGGCTCGTAACTGGCTGCCCAACTGGGAGCCCAGTGCGACGGTGTCTTCGACATTCGGCAGAGTCGCGATGCCCGACCCGGTGTCAGTCACGGCGCAGGACCCGATCGCGCAGCCGCTGGCTCAGCACCGCGAATCTCCCCGGGCTCGCGTGCTTGACCAGCCGCACCAACCCGTCGCTGACCGAGTCCGGCTTGTCCAGCAACACCAGATGTCCTGCCCTGGCGACGATCACCAATTCGGATTCCGGCAACACTTCTGCCATTTTTCTCGAGTAGTGGGCCGGCGTGACCAGGTCGCGGTCACCGCAGACGATCAGCGTCGGGATCTTGGCCAGCGTCGGCAGCGCCGACGTCTCGTCGTGAACCTGCAGGGCGTGCAGAAACTCCACCATGGTCGGCACCGGGGTGTCGAGCATCATCTTCTCCGAGAACGCCACGATGGTGGGACTGACTCGCATGTCGGAATATGAGGCCGCCCGCAAGATGGGCCCGATCAGCGAACGCGCGGCGGTGCGGCCGCGCTGTACCAGCCTGGGCGCCGACCGCGCGGCCCGCAGAACAGCTTCCAGCGCAGGGTTGTTCAGGATTTCACCCAGCGGCGACTCGGCGACACCTTCGGCCGCCGATGAGATCAATGCCGCCCCGGTGATCCGGCTGCCGTAGTGCCGCGGGAACTGGCGGGCATGCGAGAGCACCGTCATCCCACCCATCGAGTGGCCGACCAACACGATCGAGCCGCGCGGCGCGATCACCTGCAGCACCGTCTCCAGGTCCTTACCCAGCTGGGTCACTGTGTAAGTCTCAGGCGGCGCTTCGCCGGACCGGCCATGGCCACGCTGGTCGTAGAAGATCATCCGGACCTCAGAACCCCACTCCTCAGACAGCCGCATGCGCTGAAAGTGGAAGGAGCCCATTCGAAGACAGAAGCCATGGGCGAACACGACGGTCAACGGCGCGTCGGTCGGCCCGACCTCACGGACCGCGAGGTGGACACCATCGGGCGTGGTCACCAAATAGCTGCGGTCACCGTCGAGGGTCTCGAAATCCTCGTACTTGAACGGGTCATCGACGAGGGCACGCCGGTTGAGCATCGAGCGCGCCACGGTCGCCCCGGCGATGGTGCCTACCGCACCGACGCCGGCGGCACCGGCCAGCCAGCGTCCGCGGCCCCGCCTGCCGACATGGAAGACGTCAAAATGGTCGTCGCTCAATGCTTCTCAGCCTCGCGATAGGTTCGAATGATGCGTCCACGCGGACTGGTCACCACCTCGTAGTGGATGGTGTCCAGCAGGTCCGCCCATTCTTGGGCAGTCGGCTCACCGTGGGTGCCCGGCCCGAACAGGATCGCCTCATCGCCGTCGGCGACGTCGACGACTCCGGGGCCGAGGTCAACCAGGAACTGGTCCATACAAACCCGCCCTACACCGGGGCGTCGCCGGCCGTTGATCTGAACTTCCAACCGGCCGCCCAGCGACCGGAAGACGCCGTCCGCATACCCGATCGGCAGCAACGCCACCGTGGTGTCCTGCTGGGCGATCCAGGTGTGCCCATAAGACACGCCCTCACCGGCCAGAATCGACTTCACCAGCGCAACAGTGCATTTCACCGTCATCGCCGGCATCAGGCCCATGTCACCGAGAGAGGGCACCGGACTCAACCCGTAGAGCGCAATCCCGGGACGGACCATGTCGAAGGCCAGCTCCGGGCGCGTCATGGTGGCCGAGGAGTTCGACAGGTGCGCCACCTCGAACGGCACCTTGTGATCGCGTGTCAGCGCCAGGATATCGGTAAACCGTTGCGCTTGAAGATCATTGATCGGGTTGGTGGGTTGGTCGGCGTACACCATGTGCGACATCAGGCCGCGCAACCGGATGGCACCCTCGGCGATGGCACGGCCCAGTGCCGGCAGCATCGCCGGATACTGCGCCACCGGGATGCCGTTGCGGTTCAGGCCGGTGTCCACCTTGAGCGTCACCGCGGCCGTGCGCCCGGTGCGACGCACCGCGGCCAGCAACTCGTCGAGCTGCCGCAGAGAGGACACCGCGATCTGTACGTCGGCCAGCAGCGCCGGACCGAAGTCGATCCCGGGTGGATGCAGCCAGGCCAGCACGGGCGCATCGAGACCCGCGGCCCGCAGCGCCAACGCCTCGTCAACGGTGGCGACGCCCAGTTCGGCGGCGCCCGCAGCCAGCGCGGCCCGGGCCACCTCGACGGCGCCGTGCCCGTAGCCGTCGGCCTTGACCACGGCCATCACCTGCGCACGGCCGGCGTGCTCGCGCAGCACCCGCACGTTGTGCTGGATAGCGCCCAGGTCCACGACGGCCTCGGCGAGGACGCCTGGTGTCAGGGAAATCGCACTCATGTCCCTGCCAGTGTCCCAGAAGCGGCCCGCGCGGCCGTATTCCGACAGGTCAGTGGGCGAAGTGCTCGGCCTGGTAGTGCCCGCCGGGCTTGAGCTTGTCCAAGCTGGCCAGTGCCGTGCGGGCGTCGTCGTGCAGGGCTCGGGCCAGGTCGGCCGACAGGCCTTCGCGCACCACGATGCGCAGCACCGAGATGTCGGTGGCGTTGTCGGGCATCGTGTAGGCGGGCACCTGCCAACCGAATCCCCGCAACTCGTGGGAGACGTCGAATTCGGTGTAGCCCAGGCCGCGGGCCAGCCGGAAGGCGACGACTGGGATCGCCGAACCGTCGGAGATCACCTCACAATGGTCGGCCTCGTGCAGCTGCTGCCCGAGCCAGCGGGCGGTCGAGGACAACGCCTGCATGACCTGCGTGTAGCCCTCACGGCCCAGCCGCAGGAAGTTGTAGTACTGGCCGATCACCTGGTTGCCCGCGCGGGAGAAGTTCAGCGTGAAGGTCGGCATGTCGCCGCCGAGGTAGTTGACGTGGAAGACCAATTCCTCGGGCAGGTACTCCTGGCTGCGCCACACCACGAAGCCGATGCCGGGATAGGTGAGGCCGTATTTGTGCCCGCTGACGTTGATCGACACCACCCGGGGCAGCCGGAAGTCCCACTTGACTTCGGGGTGCAGGAACGGCACCACGAATCCACCGCTGGCCGCGTCGACATGCACGGGCACGTCCACGCCGCCGCCGGCCGCCAATTTGTCCAGCGCCGCACAGATCTCGGCGATCGGCTCGAGTTCACCGGTGTAGGTGGTGCCCAGGATCCCCACCACGCCGATGGTGTTCTCGTCGACGGCGTCGATCACCTGCTCGGGAGTGATGACGTAGCGCCCCTCCTCCATCGGCAGATACTTCGGTTCCACGTCGAAGTAACGACAGAACTTCTCCCAGACCACCTGGACGTTGGAGCCCATCACCAGGTTCGGGGTGCGCTTTTCCCAGCCTTTGCCGACCTTGGCCCGCCACCGCCACTTCAGGGCCAGCCCGCCCAGCATCACCGCTTCGCTGGAGCCGATGGTCGACACCCCGATGGCGCTGGCCGGGTCGTCGTCGCGAAGACCGTCAGCGTGGAACAGGTCGGCCACCATGCACACGCACCGCTGCTCGATCGCAGCGGTCAGCGGATATTCGTCTTTGTCGATCATGTTCTTGTCGAACGTCTCGGCCATCAGCCGGTCCGCCTGGGGATCCATCCAGGTGGTCACGAACGTCGCCAGGTTCAGCCGCGAGCTGCCGTCGAGCATCAGCTCGTCGTGGATGAACCGGTAGGCGGCGTCGGGATCCATCGACTCCTCGGGCAACCGCAGCGCGGGTACCGGGGTGGTGAACATGCGGCCGGTATAGGCGGGCGCGATCGCGTGTGCGGGCACGGATGGACGGCTCACGAGAAGATCCTTTCGGTTGACGGCTGAAGCGAGGAGATGGCGGCTCGGATGTGGCCGAGGATGCGTGAAGCGGAGGTCGGCGCATCACCCGGGCCCGGGTCGGCAGCGGACAACGCCGCCGCGCGGGCATGGACGAACGCCCCGGCGGCCGCGGCTTCGGCGGGAGGCAGCCCTGCGGCCAACAGAGCGCCGATCATTCCGGACAACACGTCGCCGGACCCGGCGGTGGACGCCCAGGATTGCCCGGCCGGGTTGAGGTAGACCGGGCCGCCCGGATCGGCGACGACGGTGACGTTGCCCTTCAACAGCACGGTCGCGCCCAGTGCGTCGGCGAGTCTGCGGGTGGCGCCGATGCGGTCATCGCCGGGCGGGCTGCCGGCCAGCCGGGCGAACTCCCCGGCATGCGGGGTCAGCACCGTCGGTGCGCGACGGGAGGCCAGCAGGTCGGGGTGCGCGGCCAGGATGGTCAGCCCGTCGGCGTCGATCAGCACCGGAAGATCGGTGTCCAACGCGAACCACAGTGCGGCAGCGCCGGATTCGTCGGTGCCCAGCCCCGGTCCGACGACCCAGGCTTGCACCCGCCCGGCCGCGGCCGGGGTGGGCGACGCGACCACCTCGGGCCAATGGGTGAGCACCTCGCCGTGTGCGCTGCCGGAGTAGCGGACCATTCCCGACGTCGCCGCGACGGCCGCGCCGGTACACAGCACCGCGGCGCCCGGATAGGTCGACGAGCCGGCCATCACACCGGTGACGCCCTGGCTGTACTTGTCATCGTGCGGCCCCGGTACCGGCCACCGCGCGGCGACATCGGCCGCCTCGAAGCCGACGACGTCGGTGTCGGGCAGGTCGAGACCGATCTCGACCAGTTGCACCCGTCCGCAGTCGGCCAGTGCGTGCACCGGCTTTAGGCCGCCGAACGTGACGGTCAGCGCGGCGTGCACGGCCGGGTCGCCGACTGCGCCGGTGGTGCCGTCGATACCGCTGGGGATGTCGACGGCCACCACCGGGATCGCATGCGCAGCTTCGAAAACCTCAGCGGCGTCTGGGCGCAGTGGACCCGAGCCGGAGATGCCGACCACCCCGTCGATCACCAGATCGGTCGTTGCGTTGACGCTGTCGACGAGCCGGCCGCCTGCTTTACGGAACGCGGCCAGGCCCTTCTGGTGGGTGCGTTCCGGCTTGAGCAAAATCGCGTCGGCGGCAACGCCGCGGCGGCGCAGGTACGTCGCGGCCCACAATGCGTCGCCACCGTTGTCGCCGGATCCGACGACCGCGCACACCCGCCGTCCGGCGACTCCTCTGGTGCGAGTGGTCAATTCGGCAGCGATCGCATTCGCCAATCCGTATGCCGCGCGCGCCATCAGAGCGCCATCGGGCAGGCTCGCCAGCAGCGGCGCTTCGGCCTCGCGGATCGCGTCAGCCGAGTAGTAGTGCCGCATCGTGCCCAGGTTACGTGCCCAGCAACGCGCGTACAGTCGATTAACCAGGCTAATTACTTCAGGAGGGTTGGCATGGCACGAACGGACAACGACACCTGGGACCTGGCCACCAGTGTGGGCGCCACCGCGACCGGTGTCGCAGTCGGACGCGCCCTGGCGAACCGGGCAGACAACCCGTTGATCGACGATCCCTTCGCCGAGCCGCTGGTGCGCGCGGTGGGCGTGGACTTCTTCACCCGCTTGGCCAGTGGTGAATTGGACGCGGCCGAGGTCGACGGCGGCGGCGAGTTCGGGATGCAGCGGATGGGCGACATGATGGCCGTGCGCACCCGCTTCTTCGACGACTTCTTCATCGAGGCGGCCAACTCCGGAATCCGCCAGGCAGTGATCCTCGCCTCGGGCCTGGACTCCCGCGCCTACCGGCTGCCCTGGCCCGACGGCACCACCGTCTACGAGATCGACCAGCCGACCGTCATCGAGTTCAAAGCCAAGACGCTCGCTGATCTC
>CBAAAS010000011.1:2825-15804 GCA_964658855.1 uncultured Mycobacterium sp. | reverse complement strand
CCGGGATTCAGCCCAGGTGGGCCGACAGCAGCCAGGCCGGCAGAGACTTGCGCCCGTTACCTTCATCGCGCAGTTCCGCGGTCGGGAAATCGGGATGGTTGATGTCGCCGAAGTTGCCGTGAATGCGGGCCGGCCGGATCTCGTCGATGACCCAGTACTTCGAGACGACGTCGCGAAGCTCGTCCTCGGTGACAGGGTTGGCCGGGGCGCCTTCGCCGGTCCTGGCGAAGACCAGCACGTAGTACGACGCACCCGGCTTGGCCGCCCGCACGATCGAACGCTGGTAGCCGTCACGCAACTCAACGGGCATGGAGTGGAACAGCGTGCTGTCCACGATGGTGTCGAAGCGGCCGTCATATCCGGTAAACGCTGAGATGTCGGCTACCTCGAAGGAGGCTTTGGTCAGGCCTTGCCTGGCGGCCTCAGCCGTGGCCAGCTTGATCGCGGTGGGCGAGGCATCGAGTCCAACGGTGTTGTGCCCCAACGCCGCGAGGTGTAGTGACAGCGCCGCCTCGCCGCAGCCGGCGTCGAGCACATCGCCCTTGATTTTACCCTGGTCGATCAGTGCGCCGATCTCCGGTTGCGGCTCCCCCAGGCTCCACGGCGGCCGAGCGCCCGGGAACTCAGTGGCCTCACCGCGGTAGGCCGGGTCGAAATCGAAATCGAATTTCTGCGTTTCAGTCATACCCCAGGTATATCAACCAGGCTGATATATGTCAACATTATTGATATGGGCGCAAACGAGGACGCACCACTGGGGTATCTGCTGTTTCAGGTGATGGCTGCCCTGCGGCCGGAAGTGGCGGCCGCCCTGAGTCCGTCGAGCCTGACGCTTCCCGAGTTCGTCTGCATGCGAATGCTTTCCAATAGCCCGGGCCTTTCCAGCGCCGAGCTGGCCAGGCTCGGTAACGTCTCACCACAGGCGATGAACACGGTGTTGCACCGGTTGGAGAACGCGCAGATAGTGGCCCGCCCAGCATCGGTGGCGTCGGGCCGTGCGCTGCCCGCTTCGCTCACAGCGGACGGCCGGGCACTGCTGAAACGCGCGGAGGCCGCGGTGGGCGAGGCAGACGCGCGGGTACTGGCCAAGCTGTCGGCGCCGCAGCAACGCGAGTTCAAACGGATGCTGGCGACGCTGGGACCCGACTAGGCCCGTTGGTCGATGCGCGCCCAGGGCCGGGCGTCTTCGAGTTCGTACGCCAGTTCCAGCAGCTGTGCCTCGTCACCCGTTGAGGCGGAGAACATCATCCCAACCGGCAAACCGCTGGCGGACACCGCCAACGGCAACGAGATGGCCGGCTCCCCCGTCACGTTCTGCAGCGGCGTGAACGCGACCCAATCTTGCAGGCGATCGATGATCTGCTCGTAGTCGGCCATCGGGTCGAGATAACCGATCTGCGGGGTCTCGTCGGCCAAGGTCGGCGTCATCACCACGTCGTAGGTGCGGGCCAGACGGGCCGTGTGTCTGCGGGTGCGGGACAGCCGCAGCAGCGCAAGCGGGATGCGATGCAGATTGCGGCGCGCGTGCCGGTCCAGGCCCCGGGACAGGTTGTCCAGCCGCGTCACGTCGAATCCGTCGAAGGTGCGCTTGTTGAGCTGGATCTGACCCATCGCGAGCAGGCCCCAGTACAGCACGAAGTCCGACACGAAACTAGTTGGCACTGGCGGCTTTTCGAGGTGGTCGACGCGATGGCCGAGTTCTTCGAGCAGCGCGGCGGATTTTAGTGTCAGCTCGCGAACCTCGGGGCTGGACTCCCGCAGCAGCGAGTGGGTGATGACCGCGATCCGCAGCCGCTTGGTGCCGGCGTGCGCCACGTGACCGATTGGCCGAAGCTTGCCGGCGGGCCAGATCCGCTCGGCTTCGGCGTAGAACGCCGCGGTGTCGCGCACCGACCGGCTGACCATCCCGTTGGCGACGATGCGGATCGGCATCTGACTGACTTCTTTGTCCAGCGGCAGTCGACCGCGGGACGGCTTGAGCCCGACAAGTCCGTTGCACGACGCGGGAATCCGAATCGATCCACCACCGTCGTTGGCGTGCGCGATCGGGACGACGCCTGCGGCGACGAACGCAGCGGAACCCGACGACGACGCGCCCGCGGTGTGGTCGGTGTTCCATGGATTGCGCACCGGCCCGAGCCTGGGATGTTCGGCCGAGGCGCTGAAGCCGTACTCCGACATCTGGGTCTTGCCCAGCGGGGTGATGCCGGTAGCCAGGTACATCCGCGCGAAATCGCTGTCGACCTCTGCCGGTCGCGGCCGCCACGCGTCGGTGCCGCGCATCGTCGGAAGTCCGGCGACGTCGACGTTGTCCTTGATGAACGTCGGCACACCGCTGAACACGCCGCCGCGAGCCGGGGCCGCCGCTTGGGCCTTGGCGCGGTCGAACGCTTTGTGGGCCAAGCCATTCAGATCGCCGTTTACGGCCTCGGTGCGGGCGATGGCCGCCTCGACAACCTCGACCCGGCCGATGCGGCCGGCCTGTATCGCCTCGGAAACACCGACCGCGTCGAGGTGGCCTAGTGCGTCGTCACCGAATGCATGCACATGTCGCATTCGGCTGATGCTACTGCTGGCCGACCTCGAATCGGACGAACCGGGTCACGGTGACGCCGGCTTCGTCGAGCAGCGCCTTGACCGTCTTCTTGCTGTCGGAGACCGACGGCTGTTCGAGCAGCACGACGTCCTTGAAGAACCCGCCGACACGGCCTTCGACGATCTTGGGCAGCGCCTGCTCGGGCTTACCCTCCGCGCGTGAGGTCTCCTCGGCGATGCGCCGTTCGCTGGCCACGACCTCTTCGGGAACGTCGTCCCGAGTCAAGTAGCGGGCCTTGAGCGCGGCGATCTGCAGTGCCACGGCGTGCGCCGCCGCGGTGTCGTCGCCGGTGTATTCGACCAGCACACCGACGCCCGGCGGCAGGTCGGCCGCGCGCTTGTGCAGGTAGGTCTCGACGTTGCCGTCGAAATACGCGACCCGACGCAGTTCCAGCTTCTCGCCGATCTTGGCGGACAGCTCGGCGATCACCTGCTCGACCGTCTTGTCACCGACCTTGGCCGCCTTGAGGGCGTCGACGTCGGTGGCCTTGGCCGCAGCCGCAGCGTTGACAATCTCGTCGGCGACCTTCTGGAACTCCGCGTTCTTGGCGACGAAGTCGGTCTCACTGTTCAGCTCGATCAGCGCGCCGTCCTTGGCCGCGACCAAGCCCTCGGCGGTAGCCCGCTCGGCACGCTTGCCCACGTCCTTGGCGCCCTTGATGCGCAACGCCTCGACAGCCTTGTCGTAGTCGCCGTCGCTCTCGGACAGTGCGTTTTTGCAGTCGAGCATGCCGGCGCCGGTCAGCTCACGAAGACGCTTGACGTCGGCAGCGGTGAAGTTCGGCATCTCAGCCTTAACCTTCCGTGGGGGTTGATTCTGATGCGACCGCGGCGGCCTGTTCTGCCGGCGCGGCGGTGGCTGTCGCCGATGCGAGCAGCTCCTGCTCCCATTCGGCCAGCGGCTCGGCGGCGCCTTCGCCCTCGGCCTTACCGTCGGTGCGGCCCGCTCCGGCACGCGCCTGCAGGCCTTCGGCGACCGCGGAGGCGATCACCTTGGTGAGCAGTGCGGCCGAACGGATGGCGTCGTCGTTGCCCGGGATCGGGTAGTCGACCAGGTCGGGATCGCAGTTGGTGTCCAGGATCGCGATGATCGGGATGTTCAGCTTGCGAGCCTCCGCGACGGCGAGATGCTCCTTGTTGGTGTCGACGATCCAGACGGCCGACGGAACCTTCGCCATGTCGCGGATACCGCCAAGGCTGCGGTCCAGCTTGTTCTTCTCGCGGGTCAGCATCAAGATTTCCTTCTTGGTGCGGCCCTCGAAGCCACCGGTCTGCTCCATCGCCTCGAGCTCCTTGAGGCGCTGCAGGCGCTTGTGGACGGTCTGGAAGTTGGTCAGCATTCCGCCGAGCCACCGCTGGTTGACATACGGCATGCCCACCCGGGTCGCCTCGTCGGCGATGGACTCTTGCGCCTGCTTCTTGGTGCCGACGAACAGTACCGAACCACCGTGGGCGACAGTCTCTTTGACGAACTCGTACGCCTGGTCGATGAAGGTCAGCGTCTGCTGCAGGTCGATGATGTAGATGCCGTTGCGGTCGGTGAAGATGAACCGCTTCATCTTGGGGTTCCAGCGACGGGTCTGATGCCCGAAGTGGGTGCCGCTGTCAAGCAGCTGCTTCATTGTTACGACAGCCATTCTGGCCATGTCCTTTTTTGTCGGTTCATGCCTGACGACGGGTGACGCCTGGCCCTGGCGACTGCTGCGATGCCGGACCCGCTGTCAGACGGGACCGCCCGGCACGCAGTGCGAGCTCCTAGTGGAACGGGAGACGCGATGCAGACGCGCGAAGTCAGCTCGTAATACGGGCTGCGCAGAGGAGTTTACACGGTTGGGCCAGGTGCTTTGTCCACAGCGGTGGCTGGCCGGTTCGCGCGCGCCGCGGTGAACTGACCAGGTGCGACGGGCGGCGATGATCTGGGCCGTGATGCTGGCGTTCGCATCGCCGTCCCGCGGCGACGACGTCCGGCTGCAGTGGCCCCTGCGACCCACGCCGACCGTGGTACGACCCTTCGATGCTCCCTCGCCGAACTGGAACCGTGGCCACCGCGGGGTCGACCTGGCGGGCAGGCCAGGTCAGCCGGTGTATGCCGCGGGCGATGCCACCGTGGTGTACGCCGGGACGCTGGCCGGCCGTCAGCTGGTGTCGCTGGCCCATCCGGGCGGCCTGCACACCAGCTACGAGCCTGTGCGGGCCGACGTGCGAGTCGGGCAGCGGCTGACCGCGGGGACGGCGATGGGTGAGCTGCTGGCCGGGCATCCGGGTTGTCCGGTCGCGGCGTGCCTGCACTGGGGCGCGATGTGGGGTCCGGCCTCCGGTGCGGACTACGTCGACCCGCTCGGACTACTCGCGTCGACGCCGATTCGGCTGAAGCCGCTGCATGGGTAGGCCTCAGGCTCGCGGGTGGGCCTGATCGTGCACGGCACGTAGTCGGGCCACGGTGACGTGCGTGTAGAGCTGAGTGGTGGCCAGGCTGGAATGGCCCAGCAGCTCCTGCACGACGCGCAGATCAGCCCCGCCCTCGAGTAGATGCGTTGCCGCGCTGTGCCGCAGCCCGTGCGGGCCCATATCGGGAGCGCCCTCCACGGCGCCGACCGTCTGGTGCACGACGGTGCGCGCTTGCCGCACGTCGAGCCGTCCTCCCCGCGCGCCGAGCAGCAGCGCCGGACCGGAATCCGCGGTGACCAGTTCGGGGCGGCCCTCGGTCAGCCACCCGCGCAAGGCGTCCGCCGCGGGCTCGCCGAACGGCACGCTGCGCTGCTTGTTGCCCTTACCCAGCACCCTCAGTAACCGATGCCCGGTGTCGATGTCGTCGATGTCCAATCCGCACAGCTCGCTGACGCGGATACCCGTTGCATACAGGAATTCGACGATCAGCCGATCCCGCAATGCCATCGGATCACCTTGCTGCGAACCGGATTTGGCAGCCGTCATCGCGGCGAGCGCCTGGTCCTGCCGCAACACCGCCGGCAGCGCCCGGCGCGCCTTGGGCACCTGCAACCGGGCCGCGGGGTCACCGGTCAGCAGACCTCGTCGCATCGCCCACGCGGTGAACGTCTTCACCGCCGAGGTGCGGCGCGCCAGTGTCGTGCGGGCGGCACCGGCACCCGCCCCGGCGGCAAGCCACGATCTCAGGATCGGAAGGCTCAGTCCCTGAAGGCCGGTATCCGGCGCGCGTTCGCCCAGAAATGCGAACAACAACCGCAGATCACCCAGGTACGCGCGGCGAGTATGCACCGAGCGCAGGCACTGCAGCTCCAGATAGCTGTCGAACTCGTCGAGGATCGCCTCCACTACCTCACGGTCGCAGAGACCCGCGCCAGGACTCAGATGACGCGCCGCAGGGTGTCCGGAGTGAGATCTTTCAGCGTCGGGTAGCCGTCGACGGCCATCGTCAGGTCGGCCTCGGCCAGCAGCGTCCGCAGGACGTGCACGACGCCGTCGACGCCGTCCAGCGCCAGGCCGTAGGCGTAGGGCCGCCCGACGCCTACCGCGGTCGCGCCGAGCGCCAACGCCTTGACGACGTCGGCGCCGCTGCGAATTCCCGAGTCGAACAGCACCGGCAACCCGTCAGCGGCTTCCACCACTCCCGGTAGGCAGTCCAGCGCGGGCAGTCCCCCGTTGGCTTGACGGCCGCCGTGGTTGGAGCAGTAGATCCCATCGACGCCGCCGTCCTTTGCGCGACGCGCGTCCTCGGGGTGACAGATGCCCTTCACGATCAGCGGCAGCTTGGTCAGCGACCGCAGCCACGGCAGGTCAACCCAGGTCAAGGGATTCCCGAAGACAGAAATCCACTTCAGCACCGCGCCTTGCGGGTTCTCTTCGGGGGTCTGCGCCAGGCTCGCGCGAAATACCGGGTCGCTGGTGTAGTTGCTCAGACACTTGCCGCGCAGCTGCGGGAAGTTCGACGTGCTCAGGTCGCGTGGGCGCCAGCCGGTGACCCAGGTGTCCAGGGTGACGACGACGCCTTTGAAGCCCGCGGCTTCGGCCCGGTGCACCAGGCTGGCGGCCAGGTCCCGGTCGGTCGGGGTGTAGAGCTGAAAGAACCCGGGCGTCTCACCGAGTTCGGCGGCCACGTCTTCGAGCGGATCTTCGGTCAGCGTCGACATCACCATCGGCACACCGGTGCGGGCAGCGGCACGCGCGGTGGCCAGGTCCCCGTGACCGTCTTGGGCGCAGAGGGCGATCACGCCGATCGGCGCCATGAACAGCGGGCTCGGCAGCTTCAGGCCGAACAGGTCTACCGACAGATCGCGCTGCGCGGCGCCCACGAACATCCGCGGGATCAGGCCCCATTGCTGGAAGACCTCAGCGTTGGCCCTCTGGGTGCGCTCGTCGCCCGCACCGCCTGCGACGTATGACCAGATCGACGGGGGCAATGCCTTTTCGGCCTTGGCTTCCAGTTCCGCGAAGACCATCGGCAGCTTGGGCACGATCCCGCCGAGGCCCTGGAGGTAGATCTCATTCTGATAGTCGCCGAATGCCATGCAGTGAGCATGCCAGCCGACGATCGGGCTGACGAGGCCCTAGTGGGCTCCGGACTCGGCTGCGGCGAGTTCCTTCTTCCACTGCCGGAACGTCTCTTCGGTGCGGCCTCGACGCCAGTACCCCGATATGGACGCCCATTTCGCCTCCACACCACGCCCTTTGCGGATGTACGGCCGCAGGTTGTGCATCACGGCCTGCGCCTCGCCGTGGATGAAGGCGTGCACCTGCCCGGGAAGCCACAAGGCGGTTTTGACGGCTTCGACCAAGGGCGCGTTGTCGCCGGCCCGGTCCTCCCCGACCAGGTCCGCCCGACCGCCGCGGTAGAGCCAGTTGATCTGGACGCCGTCCGGTGCGGTCAGTGGAACTTCGTCTTCGGGCTCGGCGATTTCGATGAAGACCCGACCAATCGCGTTGGCGGGCAATGATTCCAAAGCGACACTGATGGCGGGCAGCGCCGTCTCGTCACCCGCGAGCAGGTACCAGTCGGCCGCCGGGTCGGGCGAATAGGCCCCGCTGGGACCCATCAGATACATCGGCTGCCCGGGCTGTGCCGTCGCGGCCCACGGTCCGGCGGCACCATGGTCACCGTGGACCGCAATGTCCACGTCGATCTCGCGGGCGGCCGGGTCTGCGCGCCGAACGGTGATGGTCCGCACCACCGGCTTCTTCGTGGCCGGCAGGTCGGCAAAAGAGTCCAGCGTCAACGGCTGCGGCAACGCGGCTACATCGACGTCGTCGGCCACGAAGACCAGTTTGACGTAGGAATCGGTGAAATCGCTTGGCGTGAATGTGTCGAAGCCATTGCCGCCCAGCACAACTCGAACCATGTGAGACGTGAGTTGTTCGGTGCGCACCACTTCAAACGTGTGCACTGGTCGACCTGACACCTGGTTCCTCCCCTTCGGCACTGACCCTTTCGACTATAGAGGCGCACTGGTTATGCCGGTTGCCTACGATTCCGCACGATCCGCCAGCTGCCGTCGCGACGTTCGACCAGGCCGGCGATTTCCAGCATCGCCAGCGGCGCAAGGATTCGCGCCGGCTCCACCGCGGCGGCGACGGCGATCTCGTCGACCGTCGCGGTCCCGCGTCCGGGCAGCGCCTCGTACACCCGCCGCTCGTCATCGCCGAGTCCGTCAAGGGGGCTTGCCGGACCGGTCTGCTCGGAAGCCAACTCCCCGATCCGGCCCACCAACTCGACGACGTCCTCGGCCCGGGTGATGACCTCGGCACCTGCGCGCAGCAGTGCATGACATCCGCCCGAGGACGAGGAGGTGACCGGGCCCGGCACCGCACCGACCACCCTGCCCAGAGCCCGAGCCCAGGCAGCGGTATTGGCGGCACCGCTGCGTAAACCGGCCTCCACCACGACCGAGGCCCCGGCGAACGCGGCCACCAACCGGTTGCGGGTCAAAAACCGGTGCCGGGCCGGACGGATCCCCGGCGGATATTCGGTGACCAGCAATCCGTCGGTGGCGATGCGATGCAGCAACGCGGAATGCCCTGCGGGATAGGGAATATCAATGCCGCCGGCCAAAACCGCCACGGTGAGGCCGTCGACGGACAGCGCAGCGCGGTGCGCCGCCCCGTCAATTCCGTACGCGCCGCCGGAGACCACTGCGACATCGCGCTCGGCCAACCCGACCGCAAGGTCGGCGGCCACATGTTCGCCGTAGCTGGTTGCCGCGCGGGTTCCGACGACGGCGGCTGCCCGCTGCGCGGCGTCGTCGAGCCGCGCCGGGCCCAGCACCCATAAGGTCAGCGGCGGCCTACCCTGCGGTCGCGAGGCGACCGCGGTGCCGCCGAATGCGGTGAACGCCAGCCCAGGCCACTCATCGTCGTCAGGTGTGATAAGTCGCCCACCGCGGCGCCCAAGCAGCTCGAGATCTTCTACAGCGCGGTCGATTTCGCGCCTCGCTTCCGTGCGTCGCGCGAGGAAATCGTCGACCTGGCCCCGCCGTACCCGCTCGGCCGCTTCGACGGGACCCACCCGGGCAACCAGAGTGGCAAGCTCGGCGCACGGCGGCTCGACGACGCGTGAGAGGTAAGCCCATGCGCGCTGCGTCGTGTCGATCATCGGGATGCCCCCGGCTGCCGGAAGCTCAGTGCCGTGGCCACCTCGTCGCGCCCCGGCGAGCCACGACCGGCCAGATCGCTCAGTGTCCACGCGACCCGGAGCGTCTTGTCGAGCCCGCGAATACTCAGCAGCCCACGATCCAGCGCCGTCCGCAGCGGCTCCATCGCCGTGGTGCCCGGTCGAAACCGGCGCCGTAGCAGCGTTCCGCTCACCTCGGCGTTGGTTCGGAAGCCGTGCTCCTGCCAACGCTGGGCCGCCGCATCCCGCGCGACCGTGACCCGGTGACGGACCTGCCCCGTCGACTCGGCCTCGGCGGTCGCGAACACACTCATACGCACCGGATGCATCTCCACTCGCAGGTCGACGCGGTCCAGTAGCGGCCCGGACAATCGGCCGAGATAGCGCCGTTTGACCGCCGCTGCGCAGATGCAGTCTTGAGGGTCAGCCGGCGCGCAGGGACAAGGGTTGGCCGCCAGCACAAGCTGAAAGCGAGCGGGATAACACGCCACCCCGTCGCGGCGGGCGAGACGAATCTCACCCTCTTCCAACGGTGTTCGCAATGCCTCCAACGCACTGACGCCGATTTCGGCGCACTCGTCCAGAAACAGCACACCGCGGTGCGCCCGGCTGACGGCGCCTGGGCGGGCCATTCCCGAACCGCCGCCGACGAGTGCGGCGACACTGGAGCTGTGATGCGGCGCCACGAATGGTGGCCGGGTGATCAGCGGGGTGGTATCCGAGAGCAGGCCGGCCACCGAATGAATCGCGGTGACTTCCAACGACTCGCCGTTTGACAGCGGCGGGAGTAGCCCCGGAAGACGTTGCGCCAGCATGGTTTTACCGACGCCGGGTGGCCCGGTCAGCATCAGGTGATGCGAACCGGCGGCGGCGACCTCGACCGCGTAGCGCGCCTGGGCCTGGCCCACCACGTCGGCCAGATCCGCGAGCGGTTCCATTTCGGCAGGTGACCCGAGGATCGGCTCGTGAAGGCGCACCGAACCATTGAGCCAACCCAGCAGCTGCGTCAGCGTGCGCACACCCCAGACCTCGATCCCGTCGACCAAGCTGGCCTCGGGAAGGTTCTCGACCGGAACCACCGCAACGCCCCAGCCGGCACCTTTGGCGGCAAGCACCGCCGGCAGCACCCCCCGCACCGGACGGACCCGTCCGTCCAGTGCCAGCTCACCGAGCACCACCGCTGTCTCCAATGGTCGCCACGGCTTTTTGCGCTGCGCCGACAAGACCGCCGCGGCGATTGCGAGGTCGTATACCGATCCCATTTTCGGCAGGGTCGCCGGCGACAGTGCGAGCGTCAGGCGCGACATCGGCCATGTGTTGTTGCAGTTCGTGATCGCGGCGCGGACGCGGTCGCGCGACTCCTGCAGCGCGGCGTCGGGCAGGCCCACCAGATGCACGCCGGGCAAGCCAGACGTGATGTCTGCTTCGATCTCGACGATCTGGCCATCGAGCCCCAAAACCGCGACCGAGAACGCTCGTCCGAGCGCCATCACCCCACGCCCAGCAGGTGCGTGAGTTCCGGGGTCCGCCGCCGGCCGATCCGCACGCCGATCACGTCGATCCGGACTGCCGCCCAGCGCCGGTCTTGGGCGGCCAGCCAGATTCCGGCCAGGCGACGAAGGCGGCGTGCTTTCTGCTCGGTCACGGCCTCCGCCAGGCCGCCGAAGCCGTCGCCGGTTCGGGTCTTGACCTCGACGAACACCACCGTGTCAGTGACCGGATCGAATGCGATCAGGTCCAATTCGCCATAACGGCAGCGCCAGTTGCGGGCCACGATCCGCAGCCCGAGACCGATCAGGTGGTCGGCCGCCAACCGCTCGCCGAGCGCCCCGATTTCGGCTCGCGTCAACATCGTCATGCCGCCACCCTGTGGCAGGGCGCCGACTCCGATATCCGCCACGCATCGATCACCGGCGAACAACGCCCGGCTATCCACAGTTGTGTAGTAATCCCCAATGAACCTGCGCGTCTCGTTGATCTGGCATTCAACCGTCATTAACATCGCGTTCAGGCGATAAAGCTCGCCTTAACCGCCGTACCGGCTGATGGCGTCGACCCGACCGCACTGGGATAGAAGGCGGGGTGGTAACCGTGAGTCCAGGTTCCGCTGCTTTGCGGCTAATTCAACGAATTCACTTGCTGGCGTGTGGTATTCGCGCGTCTTCAGCCGCATGTGATACCCACCGAGAGGAAGTCCGATGTCATATGTCACGACGCAACCAGAGGCGCTGAGCGCCACCGCCGCCAACTTGGCGGGCATCGGCGCCACGATGAGTGCGCAGAACACCGCTGCGGCGGCACCCACGACGGGCGTGATACCGGCCGCCGCCGACCAGGTGTCCGCGCTGGCCGCCACCCAATTCGCCGTTCACGCGCAGATGTATCAGGCAATCAGCGCGCAAGCCGAGGCGATCCACCAGCAGCTGGTCAGCACGCTGGAAAACAACGCAACGTCCTACGCGGCCGCCGAAGCCGCCAACGCCACGACAGCCTGTTGAGTCGGGGCAGCACAATGGATTTCGCGACTTTACCGCCGGAAATCAATTCGGCACGAATGTATGCCGGCCCCGGCCCGGGGCCGATGTTGGCAGCGGCCTCGGCGTGGGACGCGCTGGCCGCCGAACTCCAATCCACCGCGACGTCCTACCGGGCAGCGATCTCCGAGCTGACCGGCGGCCCCTGGCTGGGCGCATCGTCGGCGGAGATGACGGCGGCGACCATCCCGTATCTGGAGTGGATGACCACGGCTGGCGCCCAAGCCGAACAAACAGCCACCCAGGCCCGGGCGGCGGCAGCGGCCTATGAGACCGCGTTCGCGATGACGGTGCCGCCGGTGGTGATCGCGGCCAACCGCAGCCTGCTAATGACGCTGATCGCCGCCAACGTGCTCGGACAGAACACCGCGGCCATCGCCGCCACCGAAGTCCAGTACGCCGAGATGTGGGCCCAGGACTCCACCGCGATGTACGGCTACGCGGGCTCGGCCGCGACGGCATCGACGCTGACGCCGTTCGCTCCGCCGCCACCCACGACCAACCCGGCCGGCGGGAATGCGCAGGCCGCTGCGGCGGCGCAGTCGGTCGTGTCGAACGGCACGCGCGTGCTCAACGTGATCCCCCAGGCGTTACAGGGCCTCGCGGCCGCGGCGGCCCCTGCAGCGGTCGATCCGACGGCTCTGGTGCCACTGATAACGGTGCCACTGACCGCGACCGCCGCGACCGTCGGCACCATCGGCATCACGTCGTCCTTCACATCGTTCGGCACGACCGTGCGAGGTCTGCTGATCAACGCCGACCGTGACTACGACAACGGCAAAGGCCCGTTCACCGGCAACGGTGTCGGCGGCACGATGCTGCCGCAGTGGATCATCAACGGCACCGGCGGTATCGGCGCACCGTCGGACGCGGTCCCGGACTCGGAAGGATCAGCGAGATTCGGCCAGGCGGGAAGGGTCGGACAGCTGTCGGTGCCGCCGGGATGGACGTCCGCCGCGCCCGAAATCCGTCCGGCCGCTTTCACGCTGCCCATCACCAGCGCCGCCGCGGCGCCGGAGGTCGGCGGGGCCGGCAACCTGTTCAGCAGCATGGGGTTGGCCGGTGCGGCGGGCGGTGCGGTCGGCAGCACCGCATCCGCCGGACGCGGCAACGAGCGGGTACGGATCACGCCACGGGCCAGCAAGACGCCGACGCCGCAGCCGCCGCAGGAGGCGGTCGCCGCGATCGCGACCGAACTGCAGGAGCTCGCCACGCGGGCGCAGTCGCTGTTGAGCAAGTTGGCCGAGTCCGGGTTGCTGACCACCGA
>CBAAAS010000011.1:0-2815 GCA_964658855.1 uncultured Mycobacterium sp. | reverse complement strand
AAGATGTTTTCGAGACGATCCCACGACGCGCCGGCCTTGGCGCTCGCCTCGGCCTCGCCGGGAGCCTCGTTCTTCTGCAGTCGGGCCGTCGCGGTCGCCTGCGCAATCCGCGATCCCACGTCGTAGGCGACGATCTGCGCGGTCGCGCCTTCGACTCGGCTGACCGCTCCGGCCATCTTGTCGGCGGTGCGGTCATGCAGCAGGCGGCCCACCAGCGGCGCATAGGTCCGCCGCGGCAACAACACGGTCACCTTCGTGCTCGGGTCGTCCTCGATCTCGCGCATCACCAACTCCTGCGCCGAACGGCTCAGGTTGCGGTCCGGACACTCGACCATCTCCAGCGGCATCTCGTCTTCGAAATGCTGCCAGCGATCCTGCAGCCGCTGGGCATGACGAGTGTCGATGATGAAGTGCACGGCGCTCAATTTCTCGGCGCGAAGCTCGCTCGCGTAGTGCAGAGCCTCGATCGTCGCGAAGTCGAAGTGGTCCACCAGAACCACGACGGTCTGGTGCGGATGCTTGACCACCTGTTGACGCTCGGTCAGCTGCATCTCCAGGACCGAGTTCTCACTGCGGTATTCCTTGTTCAGGCGCATCAGCGCGAACACCAGGATCGGGAACACCACAATCACCAGCCAGGCGCCCTCGGTGAACTTCGCGATCGCAAAAATCAACACAACCGTCGTCGACAGGATCGCCGCAGACAGGTTGATCGCCAGCTTGCCGCGCCAACCGGGATCACGATGGCCCAGGTGGTATTTCGTCATGCCGTAGCCGCAGATCGAGAAGCCCATGAAGACGCCCATGGCGTACAGCGGCACCACCGCGTCGACCGAGCCGTTGGTGACGATCACGAGGAGGGTCGACGCCACGGTGAGCACGATGATGGCGTTGGAGAACACCAGTCGGTGCCCGCGCTTCATCATCGGCCGCGGCAGGAAGCTGTCCTCGGCGACGAAGCTGGTCAACGCCGGAAAACCGTTGAAGCTGGTGTTGGCGCCGAAGAACAGGATCGCCGCGCTCGCCGCCTGCAGCAGAGCGAACAGGATGCCGCCAATGGGCCCCTCGCCGAAGACCGCTCGGGCGATCTCGGACAGCATCGACGGGTATCCGGCGGCATACGGAGTTGCGTGCGTGACGTGGGCCAGCCAAATGACGCCGAACAACAGGAACCCGAGCAGACTCGCCATCATGGTCAGCGCCTTGCGGGCGTTGGGGCCCTGCGGCTGGCGGAAGACGTTGACCGCGTCGGCAATCGCCTCGACACCGGTCAATGAGGTACCACCGTTGGCGAACGCGCGCAGCAGCACCAAGATCGTGGCGCCCATGATGAAGCCGTTGCCCTGGTGAACCGACACGGCTCCGTCGATGTGCTCCGGGTCGTATTGCTTCAAGCTCCCGAGGATTTCACGGACGACCCCGGTCACGATCAACGTCGTCATCATCGCGGCGAAGGCGTACACAGGGACGGCGAAGAGCCGGCCGGCCTCCTTCATGCCGCGCAAGTTGCCGAACGAGAGCAGCAGCAGCGCTCCCACGGTGATCTCCAGGTGGTACGGGCCCAGGCTGGGTACCGCGGAAACCACCGCCACCGTGCCCGCCGAGCACTGGATGGCCACCGTGACCACATAGTCGATCAGCAGTGCGGCCGAGGAGAGCTGCGCGACCTTGGGTCCGAAATTGGCGCGCGCCACCACATAGGAGCCGCCGCGCTGGGTGTAGACCATCACCACCTGCCGGTATGACGCGGTGACCAGCGCCAAGATCAGCAGGATGACGCCGGCGAGCGGCAGGATCAGCGTGAATGCCGCGATGCCGGCGGCGGGCAGCAGCTCGATCAAAATCTGCTCGGGACCGTACGCGGTCGAGGAGACGGCGTCGGGCGAAAGAGCGCCTAGCGCAATGGGATTCGACAGACTCTCATGCTCGAGGTCTTCGTTGATCAGCGGCTTTCCCAGGAAGAACCGCTTCCACGAGTCGGTGAAAGTCGACGGGGCCTTGTGCTCGTCTGCCAGATCTACCACGGTGATGTTCTTCCCCGCCCTCACGGTAAAAATTTACGCAATACTTACGCCCGTGAGGGTAACGGCTCTGCCTGTAGTTAGCAGACCCAAGTAGGTGGTAGCAACGCTTATTCTCAGCCAATTACCAGGCCAGCGGGTCTGAGAAGCTCGGCGAACTGTCAGAACGTCTGGGTTGTGGCCTGCGGTCTTCCCGTCTTTGCGCCGGATCGACCACGGTCCTTACTGCCCGCGGCCCACAGCGTCCGCGCGACCCGTGAACCGACGTCGTAGGCCAGAATCTGGGCACTCGCACCCGGGATCCGGCTGATCAGCCGGGCCATCATGTCCGCGGTCCGATCGTGCAGCAATCGGCCTCCCAGCGGCGAATACATCCGGCGGGGCAGCAAAACGGTGACGGTGCTGTCGGGATGGTCGTCTTTGATCTGGGCGACCAGCTGCTGGGCGGCGCGGCCGATCCGTCGGTCCTCGCAATCGACCATGCGCAGTTCAGTGCTTTCACCAAAACGCTGCCAGCGCACCTGCAGACGCGCTGCTCGGGCCTCGTCCACCACGAAGTGCACGGCAGTCAGCCGATCGGCGCGCAATCCCTTGGCATATCGCATTGTCTCGACCTCGGCCAGGTCGATGGAATCGATGAACACCAGCACGCGATGTGACGTGTGCATGGTCATGTCAGGACGCTCAGCCGCAGACATCTCCAGCACCGCCGCTTCGGCGCGGTATTGCTTGTTGAGCCGAATCAACAGGAACACCAACGCAGGAAACACCACCACGATCAGCCAGGCGCCCTC
>CBAAAS010000010.1:8837-16682 GCA_964658855.1 uncultured Mycobacterium sp. | reverse complement strand
AGTCCGGTCGCCAGCAGCAGCCAGGTTCGGGGATCAGCCTCGACGACATTGGGCGGAGTGCCGCGGGTATGTCGTGGCCCGGCAATGCATTGCACCGCGATGAACGGCGGAATTCGGACCTCGACGCTGGCACCTGGCGCCTCGGCGGCCAGGGTGCGCGCGGTGAGCCGGACCGCCGCCGCCAGCTCGGCACGGCTCGGCGCCGGGTGACTGTCGTCGCGTAGCCAGTCTTCGACGGCGCGGACGGCGTCGCGGGTCTGAGCCGGATCGGCGTTCTGACGGGCTGCCATGGCTCAGTTCCCGAGTGCGGCGCGGATGCGCTCAGTGTCGGCCGAGGTCCAGCCTTCTGGCGGAGCTACCGCTGCCCAACCATCCAGGATGTCGTTGCTGTAATTGTGTCCGTGCCCGCCGGGGACCCCTTCGGCGTTGGTCAGGTCGGCGCTGACCTGCCAGAACGTCACAACCGGATTCCATTGCATCGCGGGACTGCGGTCACGGCCGCGGGGCTCAGTGAGCCAATCTGGACGGCTGAACAACAGGTCGGGCGACCACCAGACCACCGGGTCGGACGGGTGCTGCAGGAACAGCACGCGGGTGCCGGTCCACGGCGGCCCGGTGACCCGGCTGACGTCGGCGGGATCGTTGGCTTCGGTGAACCGCACGGTCCGCCCGTTGTCGTATCGGGGCTGTACTTCGGTGGTGCCCGGATCGCGGCGCGTGATCAACGCGTGCCACAGCGTGCTCTCCTGCGGCGGCCCGACCCACAGCACCGCGTCGAAACCCATCCGTCGGATGTCGGGTAGCCAGCCGAACGCGGCCTGGCCCGCCAATGACCCCAGACTCTCGCCGTAGAGCACCAACTTGGGCCGGTGCTGCGGAGGCAGTTGCGCCCACCGGGCGTGCACTGCGTTGATCAGCATCCGGCCGGAGTCCATCGACTTCTGCCGGTCCGCCAAGAACGAAATCCAGCTCGGCAGATAGGAGTACTGCACTCCGACGATCGCGGTGTCGCCGTTGTACATCGTCTCCACCGAACTCGCCGCCACCGGGTCGATCCAGCCGGTGCCGGTCGTCGGTGCGATGACCAAGACCTTGCGGGTGAACGCGCCGGTGCGCTCCAACTCATCGAGGAGCACGTTCATCCGGCCTTGATCGTCGGGAGCGGTGTGCAGTCCGGCGTACACCCGGATCGGCTCTTTGGCCGGCGCGCCGTTGATCTTGGCCAGCTCGGCGGCATGCGGGCCGGCGCCGACGAAGGCGCGGCCCTGATATCCCAGCGAACTCCACGGCGCCAATGACATTGGGCTGCCTGATTTTTCCGGTAGCTGTGGTTGCTCGACACCCGCGGGCGTCGCGCTGTCCTGGGGTTGGAAGACCGCATTGGCGCCGGCGAAGAACGCGCGAACGAGCACGCCGTCGATCAGGGTGACCAGCAAGGCCACCACGACCGTGGCGCCGATGAACAGCGCCACCTCGTCGTGCAGGTGCCATCGTCGAATCAACATGCGCGCCAGCAGTTTGACGACGTCGACGAGCACGCGGACCGCCGACACCAGCAGCGCACCGACCACGGCCGCGACGGCCAGCGTGCGCAGATAACCCGAATTCGTCGGCCCCTCGATGCCCATCAGCGCCGACAACTGCCGCTGCCAGGACGCGGCCGGGATCAGCATCAGCACGCAGGCCGTCGGCGCCAGCACCACAACCGCCGCCTTCATCCACCACAGCACCCGCGGCGACGGCGGCCACCACCGGGCGCCACGTAACACCAGGCGGTTTACCGCCTTGCCGATCAACACGCCCAGCCCGTAGCCGAAGGCGGCGTTCACACCGCCAATCAGGCCCTGGAACAACCATTCTCGAGGCACCAGGGAGGGCGTCAGCGACAAGCAGAAGAACAGCGCGCCGAACACCACCCCGACGAATTTCAGCCGAAGCAGGCTCCACGCCCACACCAGCAGCGGATGGCGCCCACTCGACCCTTCGCTCATCGCAGCAGGGCGGCCAGCACCCCTTCGGACGTGCTGCGCAACTCGGCCAGTGACACGGTGAACAAACCTTGTACCTCGACCGAGTCCGAGCCTTGGTCGACGACGCCGATCCGGGTTGCGGGGAGTCCCCGCGCCTCGCACATGGCTGAGAAACGGCTCTCCTCGGTGCGCGGTACCGCGACCAGCACCCGGCCGGACGACTCGGAGAACAAGGTCACGAACGGGTCAGCACCTTCGGGAAGCACGATGCGGCAACCTGTTTCGCCAGCCATGGCCGACTCCACCACGGCCTGCGCCAGCCCGCCCTCGGACAGGTCGTGGGCCGCGGACACCAGTCCGTCGCGAGACGCTGCACTCAGGACTTCGGCCAGCAGGCGCTCGCGGGCGAGGTCGACCGATGGCGGCCGCCCGCCCAGGTGGTCGGCGGTTACCTGCGCCCAGATCGAGCCGTCGAATTCGTCGCGCGTGTCTCCGAGCAGAATCAGCGTCTCGCCCGGTTCGGTGCCCATCGCGGTCGGGATGCGGCGGGTGACGTCGTCGATCACACCCAGGACGCCGACCACCGGGGTAGGCATGATCGCGGTGGTCCCAGTCTGGTTGTAGAAGCTGACGTTGCCGCCGGTGACCGGAATGCCCAGTGCCGCACAGCCATCCGCCAGGCCGTGGACCGCCTGGGAGAACTGCCACATCACACCGGGATCCTCCGGCGATCCGAAGTTGAGGCAGTTGGTCACCGCGACCGGGGTGGCGCCGGTGACGGCGACGTTGCGGTACGCCTCGGCCAGCGCCAGCTGCGCACCGACGTAGGGATCCAGCAACGTGTACCGGCCGGACGCGTCGGTCGACAACGCGATGCCGCGGCCGGTGGTCTCGTCGACGCGCAGCACGCCACCGTCGGCATGCTCGGCCAGCACGGTGTTCCCACGCACGTAGCGGTCATACTGTTCGGTGATGAACGCCCGGCTGCACAGGTGCGGACTGCCCAGCAGCGCAAGCAAAGTCGCGCGTAGCTCGTCGCCCGAGACCGGCCGCTTCAGGTCGGCCGAGGTGTCGGCGATGAGCGCGTCCTGCGACTTGGGACGCGCGACGGGACGCTCATAGACCGGGCCCTCATGGGCCACGGTGCGCGGCGGCACGTCGACGACCGTCTCGCCATTCCAGGTGATCTGCAGCCGATCGCCGTCGGTGACCTCACCGATCGTGGTGGCCAGCACCTCCCACTTGCGGCAGACGGCCATGAAGGCGTCCACGTTCTCGGGCGCAACCACCGCACACATCCGCTCCTGCGACTCGCTGGAGAGGATTTCGGCGGGCGTCATGTCCTTGGCCCGCAACGGCACGGTCTCCAGCTGGATCGCCATCCCGCCGTCGCCAGCTGATGCGAGTTCAGATGTGGCACAGGATAATCCGGCTCCGCCAAGATCCTGAATGCCGATCACCAGGCCTGCGGCGTACAGCTCGAGACAGCACTCGATGAGCACCTTCTCGGTGAACGGGTCGCCGACCTGAACCGAGGGAAGTTTTTTGCGGCCCGACCCCGACTCGTCGCCGCCGAAGGTCTCCGACGCCAGCACCGACACACCGCCGATGCCGTCGAGTCCGGTCCGTGCGCCGAACAAAATGATCTTGTTGCCGGCGCCCGAGGCGAACGCCAGATGCAGGTCTTCCTTGCGCAGCACGCCGACGCACAGTGCATTCACCAATGGGTTGCCGGCGTAGCAGGCGTCGAAGACGGTTTCGCCGCCGATGTTGGGCAGGCCCAGCGAGTTGCCGTAACCGCCGACGCCGCGCACCACGCCATCGAGCACGCGGCGGGTGTCAGGGGCGTCCGCGGCACCGAAGCGCAGCTGGTCCATCACCGCCACCGGCCGGGCGCCCATGGCCATGATGTCGCGGACGATGCCGCCGACGCCGGTGGCCGCGCCCTGGTAGGGCTCTACATAAGACGGGTGGTTGTGGGACTCGACTTTGAACGTGACCGCCCATCCGTCACCGATGTCGACGACGCCGGCGTTCTCGCCGATCCCGGCCAGCATGCCGGCCCGCATCTCGTCGGTGGTGGTCTCGCCGAAGTACCGCAGATGCACCTTGGACGACTTGTAGGAGCAGTGCTCGCTCCACATCACCGAGTACATGGCCAGCTCGGCGTCGGTCGGCCGGCGGCCCAGGATGCCGCGGATCCGCTGGTATTCGTCGTCTTTGAGACCGAGCTCGCGGAATGGTTGTGGCTGGTCAGGGGTGGCCGCGGCGCGCTCGACGGTATCGGTCGCGTGGGTGATCCCTGACGTCACATCGGACAGTCTATGGTGCCCGACGGCTAGCCCGCGCCGGCGACGCAGAAGGCGTTGCCGGCCGGGTCGGCCAACGTCACCCAGCGGAAGCTGTCGCCGATGCTGTGCCGCCCGACCTCGGTCGCGCCTGCGGACTTGAGCCGGGTCACCTCGGCGTCGACGTCGGCGGCCCCGAAATCCAGGTGCACCCGGTTCTTGCCGGGCGTCGGATCGTCGACCTTCTGGAAGCCCAGCCGCGGCCCGTCCGGGCGGATCACCGCGATGAACTCTCCGGGAATCAATTCCTGTGTCTCGCCATCGAACTGCTCAGCCCACCACTGTGCGAGCTGCACGGGGTCGGCGCAGTCGACGGTGACCATCTCCACATTGAGTGCCATACCCGCAATCTTATGACCGCCGGCGATGACCTCGGAGGTAATTGTGCAGCCTCGCCACCGCGGGACAGACTTTCACCCGAACCATTCACAATCTGGAGGAAATCATGACTGACACTCAAACCGCCTCGGCCACAACGGCTCCGAGATTCAGCCCGGAGTTCTTCGCAGCGTTCTGGGCGGCACCCACTATGTCGCATAGCATGGACATCCTGGCCGACGACATCGTCGGTTACTGGCCTGGCGACAGCCAGCCGGTGCGGGGATTCGAGGCGTACACCCAGAAGATCGCCGACCTGCTGGCCGTCGCTCCGGACCTGAAACTCGAGCTTGTCGACAGCGCCACGGCGGCCGGCCCGGCCGAAGGCGAGGAGCTTTTCTTCCTGCACTACGTCGGGCACGCCACCGGGCCGAACGGGCCTATCGAGATCCGCGGGCTGGACCGGGTTCGCACCCGCAACGGCGTCGTCGTGGAGAACGTGATCCGCTACGACCCGGTCTTCGTCTGACGGGTCAGCCGGGCGACAGGAACGCCCGCAGCGCCGCCGCGTAAGCGGGAACGTCGTTGGCGCCCATGAATTCTCGTGCCGAGTGCATCGCGAGCTGAGGGGCGCCAACGTCGACCGTCGGGATGCCGGTCCGGGCCGCCGTCAGCGGGCCGATCGTCGAACCACACGGCAGGTCGGCGCGGTGCTCGTAAGTTTGCAACGGCACTCCGGCCTGCCGGCAGGCCAGCGCGAACGCCGCGGCGGTGCGACCGTCGGTGGCGTAGCGGAGATTTGGATGCACTTTGAGCACCGGGCCGCCGTTGATCGCGATGAGATGGCCCGGCTCGTGCCGCTCGGGGTAGTTGGGATGGGTGGCGTGTGCCATGTCCGCCGAGGCGACCATGGATCCCGGCAGTCTGCGCAGAAAGTCGGCGCGCCCGCCACCGCCGGCCAGCTCGATGCGTTCGAGCGTGACCAGCAGCAGGTCGGAGTCGGCACCGTGATCCGAGGTCGAGCCGACCTCTTCGTGGTCGAAGAGCGCCAGCACCGGCAGATACTCGGTCGACTTGGCGTCCAGAAATGCTTCCAGACCCGCGTAGCAGGATGCCTGGTTGTCCAGCCGCGGTGCGCTGACGAACTGGCCGTCGACGCCCGTCACGAGCGACGGCGTCAGGTCGTGAGTCATCAGGTCGGCGCCCAGCACCTCGTCGGGATCGACGCCGGCCCATTGGGCGACGTAGCCGATGAACGATCGGGCTGCGCCGCCGGCGCCCCACACCGCGTTGACATGGCGCTGCGGATCCAGCGTGAGCGACTTGCGGTCCTCGGCCAGGTGGATGGCCAGTTGCGGCACCCGCAGGATGGGGTTGTCGATTCGCACTAACCGGTGGGCGATACCGGCGCCGTCGCGCACCGACAGCCGCCCGCTGACGCCCAGGTCGCGGTCCAGCCACGAGTTCAACCAGGCACCGCCGTAGGGTTCCAGCGCAACCATCTGCCAACCGGCGACCTCACGGTCGTGATGTTGCTTGACCCGCAGGTTGGGGCTGTCGGTGTGGCCGCCGATCACCCGGAACGGTCGACCACCGGCGTCGTTGCCGCTGTTCCACGCCACCAGTGAACCGGCGCGCACGATGAAGAACTTGCCGGCGCGTGGCCACATGTCCGCCTCGGCGAGCTCGGTGTAGCCGGCCGACCGCAACCGGGACGCCACGGTGGCGCACACATGAAACGGTGACGGGGACGCGTCGATGAATTCACACAGACCCTGCGCCGAGGCAACCATGGACCCATCTTTTCATCACGGGCTCACCTGAAACGTTAGGGTCGAAGCCGTGCCCATCCCGCAACCGCAGCCGGTGCTCGCGCCGCTGACTCCGGCCGCGATCTTCTTGGTGGTCACCATCGACGCGGGTGGCGAAGAGGTCGTGCACGACGCGCTGGCCGGGATCTCCGGGTTGGTGCGGTCAACCGGGTTTCGCGAGCCCGCCAAGAACCTGTCGATGGTCACCTCGATCGGCTCGCACGCCTGGGACCGGTTGTTCGACGGCCCACGACCGGCCGAACTGCACCCGTTCAACGAGCTGGACGGCCCTCGGCACAAGGCGCCGGCAACGCCTGGGGACCTGTTGTTCCATGTTCGGGGCGAGACTCTGGACGTCTGCTTCGAGCTGGCCCATCGCGTCCTGCGGTCGATGGCCGGGGCGGTGACCGTGGTCGACGAGGTGCACGGGTTCCGGTTCTTCGACAACCGTGATCTGCTCGGGTTCGTCGACGGCACCGAGAACCCGAACGGCCCGCCGGCCGTCGCGGCAACCGAGATCGGCGACGAGGACCAGGGATTCGCCGGCGGCAGCTACGTGCACGTGCAGAAATATCTGCACGACATGGCCGGATGGGATTCTCTGCCGGTTCCCGAGCAGGAGCGGGTGATCGGCCGAACCAAGTTGGAAGACATCGAGTTCGGCGACGACGAAAAGCCGGCCGATGCGCACATCGCGCTCAACGTCATCGCCGACGACGACGGCACTCAGCTCCAGATCGTCCGGCACAACATGCCTTTCGGCGAACTCGGCAAAAGCGAATTCGGCACCTACTTCATCGGCTACTCGCGCACGCCCGCGGTGACCGAGCAGATGCTGCACAACATGTTCTTCGGTGATCCGCCCGGCAACACCGACCGCATCCTGGACTTCTCAACCGCGGTCACCGGCGGACTGTTCTTCTCCCCCACCGTCGACTTTCTCGACGACCCGCCGCCGCTGCCGATCTCACCGGCAGCGACTCCGGCGATACTGAAAACATCAGCGGATGGCTCGTTGGCGATCGGCAGTTTGAAAGGAATCCCGCAATGAACAACCTGTACCGCGATCTCGCTCCCATCACCGAAGAAGCTTGGGACGAAATCGAAGTGGAGGCGAGGCGAACCTTCAAGCGGCACATCGCCGGCCGCCGCGTGGTCGACGTCAGCGAGCCGGCCGGACCCGCCGCCGCTGCCGTCAGCACCGGGCGATTGATCGACGTCAAGCCCCCCTCCGACGGCGTGATCACCCACTTGCGTGCCAGTAAACCGCTTGTGCGGCTTCGGGTTCCATTCACTCTGTCACGCTCGGAGATCGACGACGTGGAACGCGGCTCGCAGGACTCCGACTGGGACCCGGTCAAAGCCGCCGCCAAGAAGCTGGCCTTCGCCGAAGACCGG
>CBAAAS010000010.1:0-8827 GCA_964658855.1 uncultured Mycobacterium sp. | reverse complement strand
AGGGCTACGCCGCCGCTTCGATCGAGGGAGTCCGCAACGCCAGCGACAACCCGCCGCTGAAACTGCCCGACGACCCTCGCGGAATTCCCGACATCATCACCCAGGCGTTGTCCGAACTCCGGCTGGCCGGTGTCGACGGCCCGTACTCGGTTCTGCTGTCCGCCGACGTGTACACCAAGGTGAGCGAAACCACCGAGCACGGATATCCGATCCTCGAACACATCAAGCGGCTGGTGAACGGTGACATCATCTGGGCACCCGCCATCGACGGCGCGTTCGTGGTGACCACCCGCGGCGGCGACTTCGACTTACAGCTGGGCACCGACGTGTCGATCGGCTATCTGTCCCACGACGCCGATGCCGTGCAGCTGTACCTGCAGGAGACCTTCACGTTCCTGAACTACACCGCTGAGGCCTCGGTCGCGCTGAGCCCTTAGTCATGCGCCGGGGTGTTGCCCAGGGAGGCACGGACTGGCCGTATGGGATAAACGTCCCATAACCGGGTTCATCGGCGGGCTAACCTGACGCTGTGGTCCACGCCGAGCTGCAGGAGGAACGGCGTCTGACGGCCAAGGGCCGCGCAACGCGTGATCGGATCTTGCAGGAGGCCGCCGAACTCATTCTGCGCGAGGGCCTCTCGACGCTGAACATGGACGCACTACGCAAGGCGGCATCGGTAAGCGGGTCCCAGCTCGCCCACTACTTCGCCGACAAGCACGCGCTGATCCGCGCGGTCGTCGTCCGCCAGATACACGTCGTGCTGGACTTTCATCGTCAGCCCAAGCTCGGTGCATTGGACACGTTCGATGACTTCGAGCGGTGGATCGATCTGAACATGCGATACCTGCGACGCATCGGCTATTCCGGCACGCCGACCTACCACGCCCTGGCCGGACAACTCGGTAAATCTGACGGTGCAACGCGCGAGACGCTAGCGACAGGTTACCGGCAGTGGATTGAATTGCTGGAGAAGGCGATTCAACAGATGAAAGATCGCAGAATCATCGTCGCCCGTGCGGAGCCGCGACGTTTGGCGTTGGTCATCGTCAGCGCCCATCAGGGTGGTGCCACGCTGGCCTTCACCTATCAGGCCGATTGGCCGCACACCGATGCCGTCCGATTCGCAGTCAACTACTTACGGATGTTCGCTACCGACCCGGCGGAGCAGGGGGCACGCCCAGCGCGTCGTCCACGCGGCAAGCGCACGAGCGAACAACCCTCGTGACATCGTCAAAAGGGCCGGCACCGTTGTCTGACGACGCCACATCACGACTGACCCGCAAGGGCCGGGCAACCCGGGCGCGCATTATCGATGTGGCCGCCCGCCTTATGTTCGAGCGCGGGGTCAGCGGGACCAGCATCGACGAGGTGCGTGGTGCGGCGGCCGTCAGTGGTTCGCAGATCTCGCACTACTTCGACGGCAAGCGCGACCTGACCCGCAGCGTGATCGGCGCACGTCGCATTCACGTCCGAGAATTTCACACTCAACTGGGCAGCCTGGACAGCTTCGCCGCGCTGGACGCTTGGGTGGAGGCCAGCCTCGCCGATCTAGACCCGGTCTACCGGGTGGGTGGATGCGTATACGGCTCGCTCGCAGCGGAATTGGTCGAGGCCGACGCCGAAATTCACGGTGATATCGCCGACGGCTATGACCAGTGGATCGAGTTGTTCCAGACCGGTCTTACCGAGATGCGCCGTCGCGGCGATCTGCGACCGGACGCCGATCCACGCCACCTAGCCGTATCTCTAGTGGCCGCTCATCAGGGTGGCGCCTTGATCACCTTCATTACCGACGACCCTGAACCTTTGCGCGCTGCGCTGACGGCGGCTGTCGAATACGTCCGTTCGTTCGCGGCCACCCCCAAACGCCGCCGACCCGGGCCTGGCAAGCGGACAGGTTGAGCGGCCGCACGCGGCCGTGACAAAATGGGTTACATCACCCATAATAATGGGCGGATCATCCCAACAAAGGCAGTCGCGAAGGAAGCACACCATGTCCGTTGCGGAATCACCTCAGCCCGTCAGCGCACTGCCCGTCGCCCCCGCGGTCGTGCGCGAACGACCAGGCGGCGAGACCATGCGCGCGATCGTGCTGGAGAAATTCGGCGGACTCGACAGCCTGGTCTATACCGACATCCCCAAGCCGCTGCCTATAGACGGCGAAGTGGTGATCCAGGTCCGCGGTTTCGGCCTTAATCACGCCGAGACGCACATGCGCCGCGGAGAGTGGGCAGAAGCCGCGGAAGTCAGCGGCATCGAATGCGTTGGAATCGTCGACTCATGCCCCGGCGGGGAATTCCCGGCCGGCGCTAAGGTGGCTGCACTCATGGGCGGCCTGGGACGAACCATCAATGGCAGCTACGCCGAGTACACCCGCGTCCGCACAGCCAATGTCACGCTCATCGAGTCGGATCTGCCATGGTCCCAGTTGGCGGCGCTCCCGGAGACGTTTTCAACAGCCTGGACGTGCCTTTTCCGCAATCTGAAACTGGCCACGAATCAGACCGTCGTAATACGAGGCGCCACATCATCATTCGGTCAGGCCGCAGTCAAGATGGCAGTCGCGGCAGGTGTGCGCGTCATCGCCACGGCGCGAAAGCGCGAGCGGTTCGGTCTGCTGGAATCTCTCGGCGTTGCACGGGTCGAACTGGAGTCACCGACGCTGTCGACCAGCATCGCAGAAGCCAAGCAGATCGACGCGGTCCTCGACTTGGTCGGCAACAGTACGATTCTCGACTCATTGGACATGCTCCGTCGCGACGGCACGGTATGCCTGGCCGGCTGGTTGGGCGGACTCGATCCCATTGAAGGATTCAACCCGCTGCTACGGATGCCCAGCGGGGTCAACTGGAACTTCTTCGGAAGCTTCGTGTTCGGCGAGCCCGGTTTTCCGCTGTCGGACGTGCCGCTGCAAGACATCGCCAATCAGGTAGCTGCCGGCCGACTCGAGGCAGCGCCGTCGCGGGTTTTCTCCTTCGATGAGATCCGGGACGCGCACCGCATCATGGAGGCCGGAGAAGCTGGCGGAAAAATGGTGGTGGTCGTGGAGTGAGCGCCAGATGATGGGACGATGACCGCCACACCGTCGGTTCTCGTGTTCGACGTCAACGAGACGCTCATCGACATCGAGTCCATAGCACCGGTCTTCGGGCGCATCTTCGGTGATCCTGCCGCGATGCGGGAGTGGTTCAATCAACTGGTCATGTACTCCATGACGGTTACTCTGTCGGGGCATTACGTCGACTTCTTCACACTGGGCCAGGGAGTCTTACGGATGGTCGCCGAGACCCGCCGGGTGGAGATCGCGGACGACGATGTGCGGGCGCTCAAAGAGGCAATGCTCACCATGCCCGCTCACCCCGATGTCGAGGACAGTCTCATAGTTCTGCGCGACAACGGTTTCCGGCTGGTGACGCTGACCAACTCACCGCCGAATCCGGACGGACCCAGTCCGCTGGACAACGCCGGGCTCAGCCACTTATTCGAGCGTCAGTTCAGCGTCGATGCCTGCCGGGCGTTCAAACCCGCACCCGCGACCTACCGGTACGTGCCTGAGCAACTGGGGGTAGACGCGTCGGACTGCATGATGATCGCGGCACACATGTGGGACACCATCGGCGCGCAGTCCGTCGGATTCAGCGGTGCACTGATCACCCGGCCCGGCAATGCGACCTTGCCCGTCCTCGGCGTGCCGCAGCCGACGATCGTCGCGACCGATCTGCGCGAATTCGCGGCCAACCTCACAAACTCGGCTCCCCCGACGTCTACCGGATAGATCAAGAATCACATCGAACACCGGAGGGCATCGTGACCACCATGACCGCGACGACGCGACACGTCGTCATCGATTCACCGATAGGACCGTTGACCCTGGTGCGCGACGACGTCGGCATCACCGGTCTCTACTACCCCGGGCACTGGACCCAGCCGAACCAGACCAGCTTCGGGCCGCACGTCGAACCCAGCGACGACCGTGGCTTCGACGACGCCATCGCGCAGCTACGCGAGTACTTCGCCGGTGAGCGCCACGACTTCGATCTGCCACTCAATCTCGTTGGCAGCGAACGGGCCCGCGCACTCTGGCAGCTGCTCGCCGAGATCCCCTACGGCCACACCACGACCTACGGCGCGCTGGCCCACAAAATCGGCAACGGCATCAGCCCCCGCGCCATCGGCGGATTCGTCGGCCACAACCCGCTGTCGATTTTCATTCCCTGCCATCGGGTCGTCGGATCCACCGGCAAGCTCACCGGATACGCCGGGGGCTTGGACCGCAAGCAGTATCTTCTCGAGCTGGAGAAGGCCATCCCCGTTGCACCGCAAGCGCTCTGGTAGCAGAGGTGAAGCCGCCATTCGAGAGCATCGTGGCCGGGCACGGCGCCACTGTGCTGCGGGTGGCACGCGCGGTCCTCGGCCCAGCCGACGCTGACGACGCCTGGGCGGAGACCTTCGTGGCAGCGATGAAGGCCTACCCAGATCTGCCCGCCGACGCGAATGTCGAGGCGTGGCTGGTCACGATCGCCCACCGCAAGGCGATCGATATCGTCCGCGCCACGGCCCGGCGGGCGACGCCGGTGCCGCAGACCCCGGACCGGGCGTCCCCGGATCACGCCGACAATAATCACCTCGACTTGACCGACGCGGTTGCCGCGTTGCCGCCCAAGCAGCGTCAGGCGGTGGCCTATCACTACCTGGCCGGGCTGCCCTACGCCGAGATCGCCACGATCCTCGGCAGCAGCGCGGCCGCCGCACGCCGCGCGGCCGCCGACGGGATCGCCACGCTGCGGCGCACCTATTCGCCCTACATCGCAACGGAGTTCGCTGATGAACAACCCTGACCTGGCCACGCTGTATCCGGTCGACGACAACGACCTCATCCGCCTGCGGGCCGGGCTGGCAGCAGCGGCCGAGCGCGAGAACCTGCTCGATGTCGCGTATCGGACCGTCGACTCACCCGTCGGCCCGCTGTTGATCGCCGCCACACCGACCGGGCTGGTGCGCGTCGCGTTCAGCAGCGAAGGCCACGACGGCGTCCTGCAGAACCTGTCCGACCGGATCAGCCCCCGCGTCCTGCACGCACCGGCCCGCCTCGACGGCGTCGCGCTGCAGCTCGACGAGTATTTCGCCGGCCGCCGGCACGACTTCGATTTACCACTGGATTGGCAGCTGTCCAAGGGATTTCGCCGCATGGTCCTTGAGCACCTGGCCACCGACATCCACTACGGCAGCACTGCCAGCTACGGCACGCTGGCCCGACTTTCGGGTTCCCCCAAGGCAGTTCGCGCCGTCGGAACCACGTGCGCGACGAATCCCATTCCGGTCGTCGTGCCGTGCCATCGGGTCGTCCGCTCCGACGGCACGATGGGCGGCTATCGCGGCGGCCCGGCCGCCAAGCGCGTTCTGCTGGACCTGGAAGGGGTCGCATGACTCCGGCGCGTAACCGGATCTCGCCGCGCGGCAACGTCATCGCTGTCCCGGGTCGCGGCGCCTGGATGGGTAATCGGGGCCGCCTGCATGACGGCAGCGGCACCCGTGACATCGTTCGCAACCACCGGGGCAAGGCCTGGATCACCTGCCTGCTGGAATTCCGGGGGCGGTATTCGCAGCAGTGGGCCCCGACGCACTACACCCAGCTGTTCTTCTTCGACGAGGCGGTAGCTTTCGCCGCGGGCCACCGGCCCTGCGCCGAATGCCGCCGCGGCGACTACCGTGCATACCAGCGGGCGTGGCAGCAAACCTACGGTGGTGCACTGCCTTTCGCCAAAGACATGGACACCGTCCTGCACCGCGAGCGCACCGGACCTCCAGGGCTGCAGGAGTGGCGTTCGCTGCCCGACGGCACGTTCGTCGATACCGACGAGGGACCCGCCGTCGTCGTGGGCGCTCAAATCGCGGTGTTCGATGAAGATGCCTACGCTTATCGAGTTCAGTTACCCAGGCCTGCAACGGGTTCGGTGTCCGTTATCACTCCACCGTCGAACGTAGCGGTGTTGCGCGCCGGCTACCCGGTGCAGATCGATCAGTCTGGTGCAGGCTCGCCGAGCCGGGACCGTATCGCGCTCCACGGATCGGCGTAGCGGCCCGGTACGTCGCGATATGCGGCCCGGCGCTTGAGTAACTGCCGCGCGACCGGCGACACCAGAGACATCGGGTAGCGCCGCCAGCCGGCCGCGGCGCGCATTTCCGCGAGCATCCCGGGCCATGAGTGATGCTGGAACGACAACGTCTGCTGAGCGCGGGTGGTGTCCAACCAGTCGGTGACAAACCAACTTTCGTCGCTGTCGGGGTCGCCGGGCCGGCCGGCGGGCAACACGTTCGACAGCCCGCGCGCTGCGGCCATGGCCACACCAACTTCCTTCTGCCGGTGCAGATGCGAGTCGTCACCGGCGATCAGCAGCGTTTCACCGACCACGTCGGCGGTGGTCGCCGCGGCGAACGCGGACGCCACATCCCGGACATCGACGGTGTGGATACGGCCGTCGGTCGGCAGCGCGCTCTCGAAGAGCAGCGCGTCGCCGTTGAACGGCATCGCATCGGGGTCGGCGCTGATCACCCCACCGAGACGCAGGATCACCCAGTCCAGACTCGAAGCGCGCAGCAGGTTTTCCGCCTCGATCTTGTGGGCCCCGTAGAGGTCCGCCGGCCGCACCGGTGAGGTGGACGTCAACCGCCCGGAATGGCGGTGCGGATTGCGCGACCCGTAGACAGCATTGCTGGAAGCCAACACGAAGCGCGGCGGCCGCGGGTGTGCCTGCGCGGCGCGTAACAGACCGGCGGTGGCATCTACGTTGACCCGGCGACCGAGTTCGCGGCTGCGATAGATCGCGGGCGGAATGACGGCGGCCAAGTGGACGATCGCCGTCGGCGCCACCTCGGCGATGAGCCGGTCGACCTCGGGCTGCTCGGTGAGGTTCGCCCAGTGCGCCTCGGCACCGGCCGGCAGCGACGTCGCGGCCTTCCGCTGGGCCGGAGTGCCCAGGTCGGTGGCGACCACGCGGTGCCCGTCGATGGCCAGCCGGCCCACGGTCTGCGACCCGACCAGGCCGAAACCGCCTGTGACAAGTACCTTCTCGGCCATCGTTCCTCAGATCGGCATCGGTATCCAGCAAACGGATATGACATTCTCCAAAAATGAGAGTAACATGCTCACAACGACGATCAGCGACGATTTGAGGGCTCCACCATGGCCGGCAGCAACGCGAAGACGCCGAAAAATCGCGAGACGGCCAAGTGGGATCCTGACTTCACCAAGCAGGTCGCGAACACCGTCGGGCCGTTGATCAAGCAGTACCACCGCGCCGAAGTGCGCAACATCGACAACATCCCACCAAGCGGCGGGGCCCTGATGGTGTCCAACCACTCCGGGGGCATGCTGACCCCCGACGTCTTCATCTTCTCGCCGGCCTTCTACAACGAGTTCGGCTACGACCGTCCCGTCTACACGCTGGGCCACTACGGAATTTTCATCGGCCCGTTGGATGGAGTGCTGCGGCGGCTCGGCGTCATCGAAGCCAGCCGCGAAAATGCCGCCGTCGCACTGCATTCGGGTGCGGTGGTATTGGTGTTCCCGGGTGGGGACTACGACTCCTACCGACCGACGTTCGAGAACACCATCGACTTCAACGGCCGGACCGGCTACGTCAGCACCGCGATCGAGGCAGGCGTGCCGATCGTGCCGATGGTGTCGATCGGCGGCCAGGAGACCCAGTTGTTCTTGACGCGCGGTAACTGGCTGGCCAAGAAGCTGGGAATCACCAAGGTGCGCATGGATATTCTGCCCATCAGCATCGGTTTCCCGTTCGGGCTGAGCATGATCTTCCCGCCGAACCTGCCGTTGCCGTCGAAGGTGGTCACCGAGGTCCTCGAGCCGATCGACATCGCGGAGCAGTTCGGGAAGGATCCGGATATCGGCGAGGTGGACGAGCATGTCCGCTCCGTAATGCAGAGTGCTCTGGACCGTCTGGCCAAGCAGCGCCGATTCCCGATCCTGGGCTGAATCCGCACGGAGGTGGGCGTGAGAAGACTCAACGGCATGGACGCCATGCTGCTCTACAGCGAGACGCCCAACCTGCACACGCACACGCTGAAGGTGGCGATCATCGATCCCGGCAGCGATGCGGAGTTCAGCTTCGAGGCCTTCCGCCTCCACCTCCTGCGCCGCCTGCATCTACTGGAACCGTTGCGCTACAAGCTCGTTGACATCCCGTGGCATATGCATCACCCGATGTGGCTGGAGAACTGCGACGTCGACCTGGACTACCACCTGCACCGGGTACAGGTGCCCGCACCCGGTGGGCGTCGAGAGCTCGACGCGGTCATCGGCGAGGTCGCCTCCACGCCGCTGGACCGCAGCCGGCCGCTCTGGGAATTCCACGTCGCCGAGGGGCTGGCCGGCGGACGGTTCGCCCTGATCGGCAAGATCCACCACGCACTGGCCGACGGTGTCGCCTCGGTCAACCTGCTGGCCCGCGCCATGGATCCCAGGGACGCCCCGATCGATGAGCGGGACAACGACGAGGCCGGCGTGCGGCCGACGACAGCAGGCCTGCTGATTGCGGCCGGACGTGACCACATCCGCCAGATCACCGCTCTCCCTGGCCTTGTCGGCGACGCGGCCAAGGGCTTCAGCCGGGTGCGCCGACGCACCCGGGAGCGCGGCGATCACCCCGACCTCGCCGACGCTTTCGACGCTCCACCGACATTCCTCAACCATGTGGTGTCCCCGCAGCGCCGGTTCGCCACCACCGCACTGCGGCTGGCCGACGTCAAGGCGACCTCGAAGAGCCTGGGCATCACCCTCAACGACGTCGTACTGGCCACAGCAGCC
>CBAAAS010000009.1:0-17532 GCA_964658855.1 uncultured Mycobacterium sp. | reverse complement strand
TCTTCAGCGCTTCACGATCGGACGCCAGCAACTCGTCGATGCGCGGCTGGTTCACATCCGCGACGATGATCTCGCCGACCTCCTGATACACGTTGCTGAAGATGCCGTGCGACTTCATCTTCTCGGTCTGATAGATGTTGTCCTCGGTCGGCGTCACGTAGTACACGATCTCCGGCTTGAAGCGGTGGATCAGCCACAGGTGAATGACATCCATCAGCCGCTTCTGGCGCATCTTCTCGGCGAACGTGTTCTGGTCGCGGACCGTGAGGATGTTGCGTCCGTGACGGTCCTTGATCGGGTCGACGACGACATTGGCGAGCGGTTCGTCGGCGTCGTTGCCGTAGATGCCGAGGTCGAGCACGTCAGAGCCGGCCCGCCGGGGACGCAGCCGCACGGTCAGCGTCTCGCCGATCTTGTAGTGGTCGCCCCACAGCGCCAGCCACTCCTCCAACAGCTTCTTGGGCACCTCGGTCTGCACCAGGTGCTGATGCTGCGTGGATCCCTCGCCCATCGACTTCGTGGTCGCGGTCCGACCGGACGAAGCGGCCAGCGCGGCATCACTGCGCGGTCCGCCGACCAGCGTTTGCGGTGTGCGGTAAGGCGATTCGACCAGTCGCATCTTGCGTTGCAGACGGGCCAGCGCGAGCATGCCTTCCTGGCGCAGCGACGTCGCGAACTCCTCGGAGGCCACACCGTCGATCTGGTGCCCGCCGTAGGTGATGAAGTTGAAGACGAAGCCCATCTTGCCGAGTTCCTCAGGGAACGCTCGCATCTCGTCGTCGGTCATACCGGTGGTGTCCCAGTTGAACGACGGCGAGAGGTTGTAGGCCAACATCTGGTCGGGGAACTGCGCGTGGATCGCATCGGCGAATTCGCGCGCGTCGACAAGGTCTGCCGTCTTGGTCTCCATCCAGAGCACGTCGGCAAATGGTGCTGCGGCAAGCGATTTGGCGATCGCATAGGGAATGCCGCCGCGGATCTGGTAGTAGCCTTCCGGCGTTTTGGCCAGCTCGCAGTCCCAAGAAACGTTGACGCCCAGTTCCTTTGCTTTCTGCTGGGCGGTGTAGAGCGGAGCGCGCTGGGCGAACTTCCGCCACTCGTCGGCGCTCATGTCGCTTGATTCGCCGTCATTCGCGTTGAATTCCAGAAGTTCCGCAACGGCTTCGCCGTAGGTCATCAGGCCCGCGTCGAGCTGCCAGGCGTCGACGAACTTCGACTCGATCTCGTCGAACACGGCGTCGATCGACTGCTGCGCGTGATCCGGCGACGCGGCCGCCCTGGTGATCAACTCCGCGACGCCGTGACTGTTCAGCCAGGCGTCGGCAGCGTCGTATTGGCCCGCGGGCAGGGCGTACAGCAGGTGCCCGTTGAGTTCTTTGAAGCCGGACTCGTAGAAGCGGCGCACCATCGCCAGGAAGCAGGACTTGTACGAAGGGATCTTGAGGTTGGTCGTGCCGAGGAGGAACGGCTGGTCACGTTCATCGGCGCGACTGTCGAGCAGGTTGGCGGCCTCAGCGTCGGTGCGGGCGACGATGATGCCGGGCACCCGCATGATGTCGAGTTGGAAGCGGGCCGTGTTGAGGCGCTTGATCTGCTCGTCCGACGGCACCAGCACCTTGCCGCCCTGGTGACCGCACTTCTTCGTCCCGGGCCGTTGGTCCTCGATGTGATAGCCGGGCACACCCGCCTCGACGAATCGTTTGACCAGGTTGCGCACGTGCGGATCGCCGCCGTGGCCGGTGTCGGCGTCGGCGATGATGAACGGCCGGTAGTCGACCGCCGGCGTCCTCTCGCGTTGCTCCTCGCTCATCCGCAGGCGCAGGTACTGCTGGTTGCGGTCGGCGGTCAGCAGCGCACGGACCAGCCCGGCGGCCTCGTCGGGCACCTGGCTGAGTGGGTAGCTGGCCAGGTCCGGGCCGGGATCCTCGCTGATGGAGCCCTTGGCTGAGGTCGCCCATCCGCCGAGGTAGATGCCCTCGATGCCCATCCGCTTCATCGTCACGGCCTGCCCGGGTGAGTACGGGCCGAAGGTGGTGATGCTCTTGCGTTGGGAGAAGAGCTCGCGCAGTCGCGGGTAGAACGCCTCGGCGGCCTCCCGCGCGACGATGTAGTCCGACGGGATGGTGCCGCGCTGTTCGACGACCTGGCGCGCGGAGAAGAGCCGGGTGATTCCGTCGAAGCGTGGGCTGTCCTGATAGGCCTGCGTCGCGGCTACGTCGGCCTCGAACGCGTGCTGCGAGTCCTGCTCGGACGGTGTCTGCGCCTTTGCATCCGCCTCGATGGTGCTCATGTGTGCTCCGCTCCCTGATATCGATGTCATCCCGATGTGCCTGTGAGTCTATGGCTGCCGTGAGCCACGACGTTTCAAAATCAAATCTCTGCTGCCCGCAGCCCGCAGGCGCATACCGCTGACGAGCCGCGGCTAAACCCCTGATGCGGGTGCACGTGTTCCGAAAAATGTCGCCGGTGACAGTTTTCGACAGACACCGGATGGTCTGCTCGGATACGCTCGGCGTTCGCGGCGATGTGGCCTGCGGGTGAGGGGAGCTGCAATGAGTTCTGTGCGAACGGCCCGCGCGCCGCACGCTCTGCCTGCGGCTTTGCCGCCGAGCCGGACCGTGGACGTGCGTTCCGCGGACGGAACTCGCCTGCACACCGAAGTATTCGGTCCTGAGGACGGCTACCCGATCGTTCTCGCGCACGGCATCACCTGCGCTATCCGGGTATGGGCCTACCAGATCGCCGATCTGGCACAGAATTACCGGGTGATCGCGTTCGATCATCGAGGTCACGGCCGCAGCGGACTTCCGCGCCGCGGCGGTTTCACCCTCAGTCATTTGGCCGCCGATGTCGATGCCGTGCTCAACGCCACGCTGGCGCCGGGGGAGCGCGCCGTCATCGCGGGACATTCAATGGGCGGCATGGCGATTGCCGCCTGGTCGGATCACTACCGCCACAAGGTCGAGGCCCGCGCTGACGCCGTGGCGCTGATCAACACCACCACCGGCGATCTGCTGCGTGAGGTACGACTGCTGCCGGTACCGGCGCCGTTCGCCGCGGTGCGGGTTTTGGGCGGACGCGCGCTGATCAACATTTTCGGGTCGTTCACGGTGCCGCCCGCTGTGCACCGGGCCAGCCGCGAGATGGTCTCGATGCTCGCGGTGGGCGCTGACGCGGACCGCGCCGTCAGCTCGCTCGTCTTCGAATTGTTCAGTGCCACATCGCCGGCGGGCCGCGGCGGCTGCGGCAGGGCGCTCGTCGAGGCGATGGGCCGCCGGCACATCGACCTGCGTGGCCTGACCGTGCCCACGCTGGTCATCGGTAGCCAGCGCGACCGGCTGACGCCGTTGGTCCAGTCTCGGCGAATGGCCGCTGCCGCACCGAATTTGGTTGGTCTGGTGGAGTTGCCGGGTGGTCACTGCTCGATGCTGGAACGGCCGTTAGAGGTCAACCGGGAACTGCGGGCACTTGCCGAGTCAGTGCCCCTGCGTCGCGCCCTGTAGGCGCCGCGCTGGCGACGATGCAGAGCGCAGCGATGAGGAGGAGCAGCGCTACAGGCGCCGCGCTGGCGACGATGCAGAGCGCAGCGATGAGGAGGAGCAGCGCTACAGGCGCGAAGCGACTTCAGCTGCGGCGCGCTGCCCGGATCGCACCGCGCCATCAAGGAAACCGGTCCACTCGTCGGCGGTCTCGGTGCCGGCCCAGTGAATCGGCCCAACCGGGCGGCGCAGTAACGGCCCGAATCGGGTCCACGCGCCTGGCGGTACCGCGGCGGTCGGGCCGCCGGGTGCGAATTCCTCAGCGCCCCAAAGATGATCGACGTAGTCGAGCGGCGTGAGCGCTTCGTCGCCGAACAGTGCCGCGAAGCACTCCAGCGCGCGCTGCCGACGCTGCTCGGCCGGTAGCTTGTCGAACTCGCGTGAGTCGACGAATCCCAACAGGATCCCGGGCCCGTCGGGCTGCGGACTGACGTCGAAGGTGATGAACACCGGGCCCTGGTCGGACAGCGACTCGCCGGAGAATCCCTGGCCGCGCCAGAACGGGGTGGCATAAGCGACGTAGGCCTTGCTGAGCCGGCCCTGTGGCCACTGCGCGGGTAGTTGCCGGTGTTCGGTGGACAGTGCCGGGCTGAACTCGATGACGGTCCAATGCTCCGGCGGGACGGCGACGACGACGAATTTCGCGTCAGCCCGGCCCTTTTCGCTGACAACCGTCACCCCGTCACCGCGGTAGTCGATGCGGTGGACGGCGGCCTCCAACACCACGCGGTCGCCGAGCTCGGCCGCCGCGGTGTCGGCGATGTGCTGAGTGCCCGCCGAGAACCGATCCTGCTGCGCACCGTTTTCGACGTCGAGCATCCGGTCCAGGCCGCCGGCCGCGCGGGCATAGCGGGCGGCATGCAGCATCGACACGTCGTCGGGTTCGCAGCCCCAGGTCACCCGCGCCATGATGGCCAGCAGGTCGCGCGTGGTGGCGCCGGCGCGCACCGATCGCAACCACTGGCCCAGCGACTGGCTGTCCAGCCGGGCAGCACGCCGGGCGGTCCACGGCTCGGTCAGCGACACCGTCCGGGAGATGCGCTCGAATTGCCAACGGACACGGCCGAGATCGAGCAGGCCACCCAACGACAGCCGCGGGATGGTTCCAGTGTACGAACGCACCGCGCCGCGCCACCGGATCAGGTTCGCGCCGTCGTGGAAGGTGGGCACGGTCGTGATGCCGAGGTCTGCGGCGAGCTTCAGAACCGCGTCCTGCGTAGGGCCGACAAACGTGCCGCCCATATCCACCGGGACACCCGCTACCTGGCCGGTGTAGGAGCGTCCGCCGACCCGGTCGCGCCCCTCCAGTACCAGCACATCGTGGCCGAGTCGGCTCAGTTCGCGGGCGGCGGTCAGTCCGGCGAAACCGGCCCCCACCACGACGACGTCGGCGGTCCAAGTCGTATCAGGCATGCCCCTCAGTCAACCCCATGGACGCTACGTAATGTGAGTCGTCTGAAAGTCTTCACAGCTTTATACGGACTGACCGACGCGGCGGAGCGCGCTCGGGAGCTTCGTGATGCGGGCGCCAGCGGGGTAGCCACCTTCGAGGGCCCGCACGACGTCTTCGCGCCGTTGACGCTGGCGGCAACCGTGCCCGGCCTGGACTTGATGACCAACGTCGCTATCGCGTTCCCGCGCAATCCGATTCACCTGGCGCATCAGGCCAACGATCACCAACTGCTGAGCTCGGGCCGGTTCATTCTCGGCCTGGGAACTCAGGTTCGCGCGCAGATCGAAAAGCGGTTCGGTGCCGAGTTCGACAAACCGGTGGCCAGGATGAGCGAGCTCATCGCGGCGCTGCGCGCGATATTCGCGGCGTGGAACTCCGGGGAGCGGTTGGACTTCCGCGGCGACTATTACCGGCACACCTTGATGACGCCGACCTTCAACCCGGGGCCGAATCCTCATGGCCCACCACCGATCTACGTCGGCGCACTCGGGCCGCTGCTGACCCGCGCGGTCGCGCAGCACGCCGACGGACTGCTGGTGATGCCGTTCGGCTCGAAGCGTTTCCTGCACGAGCACACCATGCCGAAGGTGCACGAGGGCCTGCAGGCGTCGGGCCGTCACGCGAACGACTTCACTGTGCTGCCCGAGATCATCGTCTCGGCCGGTGAGACCGATGCCGAACTCGAAGCGGCGCACGCGCGGACGCGGGCTCTCTTGGCGTTTTACGGGTCGACGCCGGCGTATCAGCCGGTGCTTGCCGCGCACGGCTGGCAGGACTTGCAACCCGAGCTGAACGCGCTATCCAAGCAGGGCCGCTGGGAGGAGATGGGCGGACTCATCGACGACGAGATCCTGCAAACCATTGCCGCCTGCGGCAAACCTGCCGACGTCGCCCGGCACATCCGGGACCGCGTCGATGGCGTCGGCGACACCGTCTGCCTCTATCAGGCCGCGCCGATCGGACTGCAGACGCTGGCGGCGATCATCGACGAATTGCGTTAAGGCGCAACCGTCAACCAGTCTTTGAAGCCCGACGGGTCGTGGCGGCCGAGCGCGCCGTGCTCGTAGAGACCCCAACCCTCGACCGGATCTCCGTTGCCGTCGCGGCACACCGCACGTCCGACATGGTCGATGACACCGAAGCCCGAACGGCCGACGATCGCCGGATCGGTCATGTCGTAGGTCAGCCGTTCGACGAACTTCTCGCCCTTCCATACGCCGTGCAACCAGTCCGAGTCGCCGCCGTAGCCACCGCCGACGTGAATCGGCACCGGCAGTTTCGACTCGACGTCGAGGTGGACGGGGGTGCCGTCGGGAGCGGTCGCTTCGATCGTGGCGCCGGTGGGGATGCGGGTGCCCGAGCGGTAGTGAATTTTCACCCGCGGCCAGCCGAGCTGTTCGACGTGGCCGTCGCGCCAGATCCGGGTGCAGTCATTCAGTGAGCGAAACCCGTTGGGCTCCTCCTGGATGATCAGCACGACGGCGAAGTCCTCGAACGCCATCGGCACGTAGAGCCACCACATGCCCTCGAACGGCGGGTCTGCGGGCCGGCCCGGCGGCTCGGCTTCACCGATCGGCCGGATGCCCCAGGATCGGTCGCGGCTGCCGATCCAGGTGTCGGGGTCGACCGCGATCTCCTCGCCGTCCACGACGATCCGGCCACTCCAGCTGCCGAGTTGGGCGAACCGCTGCGCGTTCAGCGTCACACGATTACCCGCGCGCATGATGTGCGGCTGCTCTTGGACGACGTCGAAGAGGCCTTCCCAGGTGAGATCGGCTGCGATGCCTTCGGTTTCGTCGAGGACGATACGCAGCTTGTGCAACGGCTCGATGACTTCGACGCGGTAACCGTTGACATGTTGGTTGAGCCGGTCCTGGTCGATGGCGTCGGACAGGTGAACCGCGGTCTGGGTGTCGCCGCGCCGGATGAGCAGGAACGCGTCCTTGACACCGAGGTGGGGGTAGTAGCCGATGCCGCTGATGACGAAGATGTTGCCTGTGCGGTCGTGCGCGTTGAAGTAGGAGCGATCGTAGAAGTTGCGGTCCGACGAACCCGGCCACGCGATGGGCTGGGGGACTTGGTGAACCGGGAACTCGTCGAGCGGTCCGAGCATTATTGATCCTCTCCGATTAACCTTCGCATCAGTCCTGAGTGGTAGAACAGCGATTCGACATCGTCCGGCTTTTCGGTTTCCCCGAAGTGCACGCGTCGTGCGCCGGTGCGCATGAACACACAGGCCCACATCACCCCGGAGTAAACGTGGAACCAGCGCAGGTCGCGTAGTTCGACGCCGGTGAGCCGTTGGTAAGTGGCGCGGACATCCTCTTCGCGCATCACCCCGGGCAGACCCTCCAAGGTCGCCAGACCGGCGAGTTCCTGAAAGACCATGTGCGCGTATATCATCCACGCGGCATCCAGTTCGCGCGGGCCGAGCGTCACCATTTCCCAGTCCAGCACCGCCACCGGCTGGAAGTCGCGGTAGAGCACGTTGCCTACCCGCGCGTCTCCCCACAGCAGCACTGGTTCACTGTCGGCTGCGTCCTGGGGCCAGTTGTCCTCCAGCCAGGCGAAGGTCCGCTCGAGCAACGGTGACGGGCCGATGTCCGGCACCGCGAAGTCGTACCACGACCGGACCCAGTTGAAGTGCTTACGCAGCGCGGTATCGCCGTCCTGCCCGTCGGCTAGGAAGCCAAAAGTACTCTCGGCGTCTGGGATTGAGTGCAGCTTGGCGAGCACCCCGACAGTTGCGTCCTGCAGTTCGCGCTGGCGCTCCGCGGGCGCGTCGGCGAACCAGTTGCCGCCGAAGGTGTAGGGCATGACGTCCGGCGGCACCTCGCCGTCGACGTAGTCCATCAGGAAAAACGGCGTGCCCAGCACTTCGCCGGTCGACTCCAGCCAACGCACCCGCGGCACGGGAACGTCGGTGATCTCGCCGACCATGCGGATCACGTCGAATTGGTGGTCGAGTCGGTATGTCGGGAAAACCTGAACGTCCTCGGCGGTGGGCGCCACCCGGGCTACCAGTTTCTGCTCGACCGGCGTGCCCTCTTCGTCCCAGCGGGCGGTCAGGATGATCGTCTCCGACGACATGCCGGTTGAGTCCACTCCGCTTTCGATCGTGACCTGCGGGGTCGCCCCGCCGGGCAGCACGGTGGAGAGCCACTTCGACAACACCGCCGGCAAGGTGGTGACGTCGCGGCTAGAGCGCTGGAGTCGGTCGACTTGGTCGAGTACAGGTTCATTGGGCACGGGGTGCCTCCATTCTTCGAGCCCTACCGCGTCAATTACGATACGGTGGGTAGCGTTATGAAAGCAGACCCATCCGCGGTTGACAAGGCCACCGGCGCCGGACGGCCCCGGGACCCACGTATCGACGCTGCCATATTGGCGGCGACCGCGGATCTGCTTGTGCAAATTGGATATTCGAATCTGACCTTGGCTGCGGTCGCCGAGCGCGCCGGGACGACGAAGACCGCGCTGTACCGGCGGTGGTCGAGCAAGGCCGAGTTGGTGCACGAGGCGGCCTTCCCGGTGGCACCCACGGCGCTGGTCGGTCCGACCCGCGGAATGGCTGCTGACCTGCGGGCGATGATCGCGGCCGCGCGCGACGTGTTCACCACCCCGGTGGTTCGTGCGGCGCTGCCGGGGCTGGTCGCCGACATGAGCGCAGACTCCGAGCTCAATGCCCGGGTGATGTCGCGGTTCGCAGGTCTGTTCAGCACGGTGCAGGTTCGGCTCGGTGAGGCGGTTGACCGAGGTGAGGTGCATCCGGATGTCGACCCGGAACGGCTTATCGAATTGATCGGTGGGTCGACGTTGTTGCGAATGCTGCTGAGCCCCGACGAGCCGCTCGATGACGCCTGGGTGGACCAGACGACGGCGATCCTCGTGCACGGTGTCACCCGGGATGTAGGGTCGGGCCGGTGACGGGGCGTCTGTACGGGCGGGCTGCGATTGTCACCGGTGCCAGTCGCGGACTGGGCCGTGAGATCGCTCTGGCGCTGGCGTCCGACGGGGCGGCCGTCGCAGTGGTTGGCCGGACCGAAAATGTTTGGGACGAACGGCTTCCCGGCACGATCGGCGAGACCGTCGCTGAGATTGTGGCGGCCGGCGGGCGGGCGTTGGCGATCCGGGCTGACCTGCTCGACCGTGACGACATCGCTCGGTTGGTCGGTGAGGCGCGAGATGCGCTGGGTCCGATCACGATTCTGGTCAACAATGCGGCATTCACCGCGCCCGGTCGTCCACCGAAGCCCGGCGACGACGCACGCTCCAAGCCGGCGAAAGTGCAACAGGGTGGGGTCAAAGCGGACTTCCCGCCGGTGCTCGGCACACCGCTGGGCGCGTATCGCCGGCACTTCGAGATCGCGGTGTTCGCCGCTTACGAGCTGATCCAGCTGGTCTGCCCGGACATGATGGCAGCGGGCATCGGCTCGATCGTCAACATCAGCTCGGTCGCGTCTCGGCTGCCGGGGGATGGACCGTACGCCGACCGCAGTGGCGGGGTGTTGCCCGGTTACGGCGGATCCAAGGCCGCGCTGGAGCACCTGACGTCCTGTGCCGCTTACGATCTCGCACCCCACAACATTGCCGTCCACGCGCTGTCGCCGTCCAAAGCGATTATGACGCCTGGTCTTTCGTACTACGCGCGCGAGTTCGCCGAGGTGTCGACCGCGGAGGAGTTCGCGCGCGCGGCGGCGGAGTTGGTATCGGTGGATCCGACCGTGGTGACCGGGCGGACGATCGGTCACCTGCAGGTGCTGGACGGCAGCTTCCGCGCCTTCGGGACCTAGGCGGCCTCTTCCGGAGGATCCGGATCGTCGCGCAGCAACTCGTCGGGGTGATGGGCATGGTTGATCTTCGGCGGCCCGGTGCCATCGCTCCAGCCCAGTCGGCCGTCGACGACTTCGGTTTCAGTTTCGCCGCGACTTACCGTGCCGTGGTCGCAGCCGCAGAGGAAGAACAGCTTGTCCGCATCGGTGCGGCCGCCGCGCGCGAAATCCGGTGAATGGTGTACCTCGCAGCGATACCCGGGTTCAAGGCAGTTGGGGCGCGTGCAGCCGCGGTCGCGGGCGTAGCAGATCAACCGCTGATCGGCGGTGGCGATGCGCTTCTGCCGGCCCAGGTATAACGGACGCTCGGTGTGCTCATCGAATACCGCGAGGTAGTGAATTGATTTGCCGGCCATGGAGATCAGATCCCGCATCGGTAGCCGGGAGCCGCCGCCGGTTCTCGCGGGTGCGGCCCCGGCCGCATCGGTGAGCTCCGCCAGCGTCGTCGTGACAACCACGGTGACGGGATGGCCGCGGTGAACGCCCAGACCGCCGGAGGCGATGGCTGTTTCCAGGCCGAGCTTCAACGCGTCGTGACAGCGCTGGGCGGGAGTGCGATCGTCGCGCGATTCGCTGTCCGGCTGGTGGCGACCCGGTCGCACCGCGGCCTCGATGGCTTCGAAGTAGGCGCGGCACTCGGGATCGAGAAATCCTGACAGCCGTGACATCCCGTCGGGCCCCTGCGGACCGAGGCGTAAGCCGCGGCGGCGAGCACGGTCCTCGTCGCTGAACAGACCGTCAGGATTCAGGTAATCCGCTATGCGCTGACCGAGTTTCGCGACGATTCCCGCGTCGACTTTGGTGGCGTGCCGGACCAGCGTGCGCTCGGCGGCTTGGACGTCGACTGGCGATACGCGCGCGGGCAATACGTCGACCGCGTGGCAGACCGAACGGATGTGATCATCGCCGACAACGCCCGATTCGACCGCGGCGGCCAATGCAGGGAGTTCTGGCGAGACCGGGGCTCCGGTCAACGACCGGCGTGGCCGAATCCGCGCCGCGAGCCTGAACCGCCGAGTGATTTCGTTGGGCGTGATACGGAGTCGCGACCACAGCGCCGACCGCATTTGCGCGATGGAACCAGCTTCATCCGGTGGATCAGCGATCTCGGCGAAGAAGCGGTACATCAAGCCGCGGTTAACCCGATCCTGCGTCTCCAGCCGTTCTGCGACGTCGACGCGAAATGTGTTGCCCACCAGATCCGACGGCGTATCGCGGAGTTGAGCGTGGCCGGCATCGATCGCATCGAGAGCGGACTTGATCCGTTCCCGTGCCTCGTCGGCGCTGATCGCTGAACCCATATCTCGAGGTTATGAATCATCCCGACAAACCAGCCGCTGGCGCACCCGGCAGAGCACCACCTGTGGATCAACTGCCAACTGTGGATAACTACGCCCGCTCGGCAAGGGCTTTGAGGTTGAGCAGTTGGCGGCGGGCCATGATGAGATCCCCGACCGAAAGAAACGGCGCCGCCCATTTGCTGGCGCTCGTGACGAGCTTCATCAAGAGCCGAGTCGACTGACCCTGCGGCACCAGGACGTAAGACATACAGGCGCCCATGATCTCGCCGGTGAGATGCTCGAGCGGCTCCACGGCGAGGATGCGGCCGAAGGGCCGGGTGGCCGCGGTGGAGAAAGACTCGCCGACTACCGGTTCGGGCAGACCGATCAATTTCTGCGGCGAGCGTCTGCCGAGGTTGTCGATCCAGTCGTAGGAGTAGGGCGCCAGCCTGATCTGAACAACCCAGGGCCACAGCAACTCTCGCGCGACGTCAACCGTCACCCCGCGCCACGCCTGCAGAGTTGGGGTGGCGACGATCTCATCGCAGGGATAGCTGCGGGCGACCTCGTCGTCCGTAACGTTCCAGCGATCGCCAATCATTGCCATTCACGGTAGCGCTCGGTTACATGCTCGCGCGACCGACGCCAAGCACCGCCTCCGCGATCGCGTCGGCCAACGCGTCGATGTCTTCGGCCGCAAGCCCCGAGATGGTGATCCGCATTCCTGGGGGGCTGCCGATTCGGAACCGCGTTCCCGGCGCCGCGGCCCAGCCTGCGCTCAAAAGCCTTGTGATCGATACGGTTTCGTCGGCCACCGGGATCCAGACGTTGAGTCCGGACCTGCCGTGCGACGCAACGCCGCGATTGGCGAGCGCTCCGCGGAGCAGCTCGCGGTTGCGGGTGTAGGCGACTTCGGCGTCGTGGACCAGCTGGCCGGCGGCCTCGTCGCCCCAGAGGCTGACCGCGAGGTCCTGCAGGAGGTGACTGATCCAACCGGGGCCCAGTCGCAACCGTCCGTGCACCCGTTCGACCGTGCGTTGGTCACCGGCCAGCAGTGCCAATCGCAGGTCAGGACCGTAGGCCTTCGCGGCCGAGCGGACGAACGCCCAGTGCCGGGTAGTGCCGGACAAAGTGTGCAGCGGTGCGCCGGCGATCTCTGCGCAGTGGTCGTCTTCGATGAGCAGTAGGTCTTCGTGGGTGAGTAGCACCCCCCGTAGTTCTTCAGCGCGCACACTCGACACCGCGGCACCGGTCGGATTCTGCGCACGCGTGGTCAGGACGAGCGCCCGCGCGCCGCGGCGCAGAGCCCGGTCCACATCGGCCGTCAGCGGCCCGTCATCGTCGACTCGTACCGGCTCTGCTGAAAATCCCAGCGCGGCAAGCAAATCCAAGAGGTTGGCCCAGCCAGGGTCTTCGACCGCGACCCGGTCGCCGGGACGCAGATAGGCGACGAGAACGCGTTCGATGCCGTCGAGAGCACCCGCGGTCACGGCGATGTGTTCGGCCGGAACACCGTCGGCGGTCAGCGATGTCCGCGCGAACTCGGCCAGCTCGGCCGACACCGGTGGATCGCCGTACAGCACTGGTGCGCTCCTTCGCGTGATCAGCCCGGCAATCGGCAGCAGGCCGGGATTCGGGTTGCCGGTGGACAGGTCACGGGCGCCCGAAGGGACGGCGATTCCGCGCAGCGAGCGGGGAGTGGTCGCCGGACGATTCCGCACCCTGGTCCCGCGCCGGCCCGCCGTCTCGACGGCTCCACGTTGGCGCAGCAGGCGATACGCGGCGGCCACCGTATTCGCGTTGACGCCGAGCTGACCGGCCAGCTCGCGGATCGGCGGCAGCTCGGCGCCGGGCGCCAGCGCGCCCGCGGAAATGGCGGTCTCGACGTCGGACGCAATTGCCTCGGCGCCGGTACCACGGATCATGTATTGTTCTGGCACATAACTAATTATGTACTAGTGCAAATGAGGTGGCAACCATGGCGACAGATCAGGCCTACGCGCCCACAGAGCGGACCGTGCCGACCCGGTACCGCGAACGCGCCCGCTACGACCGCGCCACCGTTCACGGCATCCTCGATGAGGCCCTGTTCTGCCATGTCGGCGTAGTCGGTGATGAGGGGCCGGTGGTGTTGCCGACGATGCACGTGCGGCTGGGCGAGACGCTGTACCTGCATGGATCGACCGGCAGCGGCCCGATGCTCGCTGCCGCCGGCGCTCCCGAAGGCCTGCCCGTGTGTGTAACGGCGACACTGGTCGACGGTCTGGTGTTGGCGCGCTCGGCGATGCACCATTCGCTGGAATTCCGCTCGGTCGTCGCGGTCGGCAATGCGCGACTGGTGCGCGATGACGACGAGAAGCGGCGCGCCCTGGCGGCGCTGCTGGAACACGTCGCGACCGGTCGATCCACCGACAGCAGGCCGCCCAGCGCCCGCGAGCTCGCAGCGACCGCCGTCATCGCACTCGACCTCGTGGAGGTCTCAGCCAAGGTGCGCACCGGCGGGCCCGTCGATGATCCGGAAGACCTCACGCTGCCGCACTGGGCCGGTATCTTGCCGCTCACCCTGCGACCGGGACCGGCCATTCCCGCCGACGACCTCGATGCGGCAGTGCCGCTGCCGTCCTACCTCGCGGACTACCGCCGGGGCTGAGTGCTTGGATCGAGCTATGTCCGACGACACCGAAGGCCCGCGGGTGGTGAGCGCGAGCCGTGAGATCTCCGCCGCCGCGGACCAGATCTTCGAGCTGATCGCCGACCCTGCGCAACAGCCGCAGTGGGACGGCAATGACAACCTCGCGAAAGCCGAAGGCGGGCAACGGGTCCGCGCGGTCGGCGACATCTTCACCATGACGCTGACCAATGGTGGCGTTCGGGAGAATCACGTGGTCGAGTTCGCCGAAGCCCGTTGTATCGCCTGGACACCGGCTACGGCTGGTGAGCCGCCTGGCGGGCATCTGTGGCGTTGGGAGCTCGAGCCACTCGACGACTCCCGCACCCGGGTGACGCACACCTACGACTGGACGCGCTTGACCGATCAGCACCGACTCGCCCGCGCCCGCGAAACGACCAGTGCCAAGCTGCAGGCATCGCTGGATCGGCTGGCGGAGCACGCCGAGCGCCACTGAACTGGGCCGATCTCTGGCCGTCCACCTCGACTCCGTGCCACGATGGGCACTTGTCGAGTGGCGCTCCGATCTTTGACAAGGCGACCGGCCGTGTGGTCGCCGTGATTGTGCTGTTGATCGCGATCGCCGCGGCGCTGCGCGGGTATCTCCCAGGCGCGGAGCGTGCCGACCGGCCAACCCCGCAGAGCGGCGCGTCACTGGTCTACGTGGCGGCCCTGCTCAGTGTTTCGCTGGTGATAGTGGCCGTGGCGCTGATCGCCCGGCTGCGCGACCCGCAGCGGACGGCAAGTAGCGCCAATCCGCTGCCGAAGAGATTTTCCGAGGGCGGCGGCCGGCCGGGCTGGCGGGTGATGCTGATCGTGGCAACGGTGCTTCTGGTGTGGCTGGTCTTGGCGTGGCTGCTTTCGCAGCTCATCGGCCTGCATCAGATCGATCAGCCGCAGTCGCTGCCGCCCTCGACGGTTCCCGCACCGAAGGGCGGCGCGCCGCAACGACCGGGATCCCAGGACAACGGGCCGGACCGCGCGGTGCTGCGCTACCTGATCGCCGGCACGGTGGCGCTGCTGGTCATGATCGTCGCGGGGGCCATCATCAGCCGCCGGCGTCGGGTCGCAGATCATCCGGTCGGTGCGGCGCGACCACTCGGCGAACCGACTCCCGTGGCCGCAGCTGCCACGTCGCTGGTGCGGGCGGCTGAAAGCGGGTTGGCCGAGATCGAAGATCCCGATCACGAACCACGGCAGGCGATCATCGCGTGCTACGCGGCGATGGAACGCGAGCTACGGCGCCACCCCGGAGCGGTACCGCAGGATTTCGACACTCCCGCAGAGGTTTTGGCCCGCGCCGTCCAACATCACGCGTTGCACGCCGACAATGCGGCCGAACTGGTGAACCTGTTCGAAGAGGCACGGTTCAGTCCGCATGTGATGACCGAAACGCATCGAAGCCGCGCTGTCGACGTCTTGGAACTGGTACTGGCCGAAATGCGCAGCTCGGTATGAAAAGACTTATCGCACTGGGGGTTTCCCTTGTGTTATGCGCGGAGCTGACCACGCTGACGCTGCACGATCGTCGCTTCGTGCTGTGGGCGGCCGGTGCCGCCGCGCTTTTCGCGTTGGTCAACGTGCGGCAGGTCCTGGGCCGTGACATCGCACCGCCGCCGCCCGAAGTCACGAATGCTCTCGAGGAGACGTTGCGCAGTTGGTTGTCCCGAACGCAGACGCTGATTCACCGGTCGGAGTCGACGCGAGCCGACTGGGACCGGCATCTTCGGCCGATGCTGGCGCGGCGATTCGGAATGGCAACCGGGCAGAGACAAGCCAAAGACCCGGCTGCGTTCGCCGCCACCGGGCGAACACTTTTCGGCCCCGAGTTGTGGGCGTGGGTGGACCCCAACAACGTGTCGCGCACCGGCGTGAGCGAACCCGGGCCGGGCCGGGCGAAACTGGAAGAGATCCTGGAACGGCTTGAGCAGGTATGACAGGGGGTACGTGTCGGACATGACCTCCGAGGCCGTGGCGACGACGACCACCCGCGCGGTGGCGGTGCTCGACGAGATCGAGCGCGTCGTGGTGGGGAAGCGCTCGGCGCTCACACTGATTCTCACGACGGTGCTCGCGCGCGGCCACGTGCTGATCGAAGATCTGCCCGGCCTCGGGAAAACGCTGATCGCCAGGTCTTTCGCCGCCGCCCTCGGACTGGATTTCACCCGCGTGCAGTTCACCCCCGACCTGTTGCCGGCGGACCTGCTCGGCTCGACGGTCTACGACATGCAGTCGGGTCACTTCGAGTTCCGTCGGGGCCCGATCTTCACCAACTTGTTGATGGCCGACGAGATCAACCGCACCCCGCCCAAGACTCAAGCGGCGCTACTGGAGGCGATGGCCGAAAGTCAGGTCAGCATCGACGGTGTCACGCATCCGTTGCCGCAGCCGTTCATCGTCTTGGCCACCGACAACCCGATCGAGTACGAAGGCACTTATCCGCTGCCCGAGGCGCAGCTGGACCGGTTCGCGCTACGACTCGAGCTGCGCTACCTCTCGGAGCGCGACGAGGTGTCGATGCTGCGGCGCCGCCTGGATCGGGGATCGACAGAGCCGACGATCAATCAGGTTGTGGATCAACATGATCTGCTGGCGATGCGCGAGTCTGTCGAGCAGGTCAGCGTGCATGAGGACGTACTGAACTACGTCGTGTCGCTGGCCGCCGCGACCCGGCACCACCCGCAGGTGGCGGTCGGTGCCAGCCCCCGCGCGGAACTCGATCTGGTGCAGCTCGCCCGCGCACGGGCCCTGCTGCTCGGCCGCGATTACGTGATCCCCGAAGACATCAAGGCGCTGGCGCCGCCCGTGGTGGCGCACCGGATCACCTTGCGTCCGGAGATGTGGGTTCGAAAGATCCAAGGCTCAGACATCATCGAGGAGTTGTTGCGGCGGTTGCCGGTTCCACGAACGCACGCCGGCCCACAGTAGGTCGGCGTGGCTGAGGTTCGAGAGGTTCAGCTACGTTGGCGCGCATCGTCATTGACGCGAGCGATCGCCACCTGCGCGGCGCTGGCACTGGCGGTCGGCCTGATCCGATCGTGCTGGCAACTCGTCGCCTTCGCGGCTCCGTTGCTCGGCGTGTTGTGTTCCGTCAGTTGGCAGCGTTCCCTCCCAAAGGTCCAAGTCCATGCCGAGCCCGGATCGCAGCGATGCTTCGAATCCGAGCCGATACAGCTGACTCTGTGGACCAGCACCGAAACATTTGGTACCGCAATCAAACTCGCGGTGTCAGCGATTGATGGAATGCAACTCGACCTCGTCGAGCGAGCATCTGGTCCGCGGCAGACCGTAACCGCCAATGCCGAGCGCTGGGGACGGTATCCCGTCCGGGCATCGGTCGAGGTCGTTGCGCACGGCGGGCTGCTGGTCGGAGCGGGGACCATTGACGCGGCGGAGGTGACCGTCTTCCCGGTGACACCGCCCCAACCGACGAGGCTGCCGCCGACTGAGCTACTTGACCGGCTGGGCACCCACCTGACCCGGCACATCGGTCGTGGCGTCGAGTACGCCGACATCCGGGCCTACGTACCGGGCGATCAGTTGCGCACGGTCAACTGGGCGGTGAGTGCCCGCCGCGGTCGCCTGCACGTTACTCAACGGCTGACCGATCGGTCCGCGGACGTGGTGGTGCTGATCGACGGCTATCCGCAGCCCGCCGGCCCTGCGACCGAAGCCACCGAACGCATCGTGCGCGGCGCCGCCCAGGTGGTACAGACCGCGCTGCGCAATGGTGACCGAGCCGGTCTCGTCGCGCTCGGTG